>JAISGO010000050.1 GCA_031263025.1 Coriobacteriales bacterium | reverse complement strand
GCCGCCCCATCGCTTCCGCCCAGCGGAAAAAGGCAAGGCCTCCTTTGAGTTGGAGTTCACCGACTACGCCACCCGCGATGCGGCCCGCAAAAGCCTATCCGCCGCCGGAATCAAGATGCGCAGCGGTAAGACCCTAGTGCCGCTGCGCCTGACCGGCAACATCAAGTGGGGCGTGCCGGCGCCAGCCATCGGCAGTGTCGAACAACAGGAAGCTGCTGGGCCGCTTAGCCTCTGGGTCTGGCCGGAGAGCCTATGGGCGCCGATCAGCTTCAGCCAAGCCCGCCTCACCCATCAGGCCGGCGAGCTAGAGTGCCTTAACCCTGAGGTGCAGCCAGAAGGAGTTTGGCGCGACTATTGGTGTGATCCGCAGGCACAGGTCTATCAGTTCATCGGCCAGGACAACATCTATTTCTATGGCATCGCCCAGAGTGCGCTTTGGCAGGCACTGGATGAGAGCACTGCTGCCGCACGGGGGCTCCAACAGTCCCAGCTGGTCGCCAACTACCATCTGCTCTTCCTAGATAAGAAAGCCTCGTCTTCAGCCTCGGTCAAACCACCGATGGCGGCCGATCTCCTAGCTTTGCAAGATGACCAAGGCAGGCCCCTTTATAGCAGTGACGCCCTACGCTCGCATTTCCTCGCCCTCGGCCTCGAGCAGAAGCCGGTCAGCTTCAAACCAAAGCCCTTGGATCCAGCTGCGGCCGACCCGAAAAGCCCCGCCGGCAAAGCACCCGACCCGGTGGCCAAGGAGGGCACCTTCCTGCGCAATGTCTTCAACCGCCTGGCCCGTTCTTGCTTCTATGGCCTACAAGAGCTCGGCCCAGACGTGGCTATCCCGGACGGTGTCAGTGACAGCTGCAAAAAGGAAGTCGAGACGGTCGCAGCAACCTACGACCAAGCCATGCACAAGGCCGAGCTGCACAGCGCCCAGAGCGTCGTTACTGAGTTCGTGCGCAGGGCCAACAAACAATGGTCGGCTGAGCACCAGTTGGCAGATGCCTTCTACCGGCTCAAGGCTGGAGTCATTCTGTTTGCGCCCTTTACGCCGCATGGCTGCCAAAAGATCTTCGAACAGCTGGCAAGTCCGCTTGGCTACCAAGAGTTTTTCTGTTGGGAGAACCTCTTTAGGGACAATCTTGCTGGTCTACGGCCTGCCGTGCTACCACCGCGTAGCGACTTCTTTTAACCTGCTAGGCCGGCGCTCGTGATATAATCAGCTTAGCCCGCTCATAGCAGACTAAACGGCTGAACCAACACAATTCTTTTGGGAGCCCGCACAGAGTGGTGATCAGGTATTCGCGGAGAGCGAAAGCTGAAAGCCCATTTGAAGGCACCCACGTTAATTAAAATGGGTTCTCCCTACTGCTGAGTGGGCACCTCTTTTTATTTTTGCTTGTACATGTTCTTGATCAGGTAGGCGCGCCAGAGTTCGAGGGTGTGTTCGGAGATGGCGTGTTCCATGGCGTCGGTCTCCTTGGCGGCGATGTAGGGGTCGACGCCGAGCTGGTCGATCAGAAAGTGGTAGAGCACGCGGTGACGGTCGAGGATGGCCTCGGCGTGCTCGCGCCCGACTGGCGTGAGCTCGATCTCCCCATAATGTTGCTTGGTCACGAGGCCGGCATCGACCAGGGTCTTGACCGCGTTGTTGACCGAGGCCTTGGAGACGTCCATGCGAGTGGCAACATCGACCGAGCGCACTGAGCCAGTCCCGGCCAAAAGATAGATGGCCTGTAAGTAGTCCTCACCGGCGCTGGAAAGTCTTATTTTCTTGCTGTTTGGCATATCCCCTCCTCCAGCTTGCGAGCCATCTCTGCGGCGCCTGAGCAGCCGTGGCAGCCGGCGCAGCCGCTCTGACAGCAGGGCGCCGCGAAGGCGCGCTTGCCAAGGTGGCGCTGCCAGGCCCAGTAGCCGAGCAAGGCGAGTGCCACTATTATCAGGATGATTGCGATCAGGTTACCGATCATGATGAGGTCCTTCCAATGTGGGGTAGGGGCGACATCCTGTCGCCCGCGGGAGGATGGTATCCTCCCCTACAAGGTGAACCGCAACGTGTGTGCTCATCTCAAGCGCCGTCCTTCCTACGCGAAGCCCAGAAGCGTGCCGACGCCATAGACGGCGAAGCTGATGATCCAGGCGACGCCGAGGGTGTAGCAGACCTGGCCGACCGTCCATTTCCAGGAGTTGAACTCCTTGGCGAAAGTGGCGACGGCGGCCATGCAGGGGATGTAGAGCAGGCAGAAGACCATGAAGGAGAGCGAGGAGAGCGGGGTGAAGCCGAGGGCCTTGAGACCGGCCGCGCTCACCACCTGGCCACCCGAGGGGGCCGCGCCGGCGGTGAGCACGCCGAGGGTGCCGACCACCGTCTCCTTGGCGATGAAGCCGGTCAGCAGCGCGACCGCCGCCGCCCAGGTGCCGAAGCCGAGCGGGATGAATATCGGGCTGATCAGGTGCCCGAGCATGGCCAAAAGCGAGTCGGACATGCCGGCGACCATGCCGAAGCCCGCGTCGGTGAAGCCGAAGTTGGAGAGGAACCAGATCACGATGCTCATGCCGAAGATGACCGTGCCGGCCCGAACCAGGTAGCCGCGCAGCTTCTCCCAGAGGGTGAGGAGCACGGTGCGACCCTGGGGCAGGCGGTAGCGGGGTAGCTCGATCACGAAGGGGGTGGTCTCGCCGTGGACGAGCAGCTTCTTCAGAATGACGCCGGAAAGCAGGGCGACCACGATGCCGAGCAGGTAGAGCCCGAAGACGACGAGGTCGGTGTTGGCCGAGAAGAAGGCGGCGGCGAAGGCCAGGAAGATGGGCGCGCGGGCGCCGCAGGACATGAAGGGCACCAGGAAGAGAGTGAGCCGGCGGTCGGCGACGTTATCGAGGGTGCGGCAGGCCATCGCGGCCGGGACGTTGCAACCGAAGCCCATCAGCATGGGCAGGGCCGATTTCCCGGAGAGGCCGAAGCGCTTGAAGATATTATTCATCACGAAAGCCGCGCGCGCCATGTAGCCGCAATCCTCGAGGATGGTGAGGAAGAGGAAGAGCAGCAAAATCTGCGGCACGAAGGACAGCACGGAGCCGATGCCCGCCACCACGCCGTCGATGACCAGGCTGTAAGCCCAGCTGCCAGGGATGAATAATGGGCCGATCAACCCGGTGAAGGCGTCGACCGCCGTCTGCATGCAATTCTGCAGGAAGACGCCCGGCGAGGGCACGCCGGGGATGCCGAGCAGGGACTCGCTGAAAGTGAGGTGGAACATCACCAGCATGACACCTAAGAAGATGGGGATGGAGGCGTATTTGTTGGTGAGCACCCGGTCGACCCGGTCGGAGAAGAGCCGTTTCGGCTCCTGCACGTCGGTCAGACCGTCGGCGATGACGTTGCGGATGAAGTTGTAACGGGCGTCGGCAAAGGAGCTGCAGAGCAGACCGTGGGTCTCTTCGAACTCGTCTTTGAGCTGGTTCAGCTGCTGCTCGGTGGCCTCGTCGAGGGTGAGCTGGCCCAAGACCAGCTCGTCCGACTCCAGCACCTTGGAGGCGAGCCAATGCAGGGGGAAGCCCATCTTGGTGTATTCCTGGAAGTCGTTCTCGCGGCGCACCACCAGATGCTCGCGGTCGAGGTGGTCGTGCAGGAGATGTTCGGTGATGGCGATCAGGCGCTCCAGGGCCGGGTTCGGCAGCTCGTGGTGGGTCGGGCGGCTGGCCTGGTGGATCGCCCACATCAGCCCGCCCAGGCCCTTCTTCTCGGCACCCGAGATCGGGACCACCTGGACACCGAAGTCGCGGGCCAGCTGCTCGCAGTCGATCTGCTTGCCGTCGGCCTCGACCTGGTCCATCATGTTGATGGCGAGCACCAGGGGCACATCCAGCTCCATCAGCTGCACCGCCAGGTAGAGGTTGCGCTCGAGGTTGGTGCCGTCGATGATGTCGACCACCACGTCGGGCTGCTCCCTGATGATATAGTTGCGGGCGACCACCTCCTCGGCCGAGAAGGGCGAGAGCGAGTAGATGCCCGGCAGGTCGATCACCTCGGGGGGCTGGTGGGCGGCACGGGCGGCCTCATGCGCGGCGGCGTGGGCGGAGATGGCGGCGTCGCGGGCGGCGGCACGGGCAGCGGCAGCGTCGGGGGCCGCGGTCGGGCCGGCGGAGCGTTCCGCGGAAGCGGCGGCGCGGGTGGCCGCGACGGCGCGGGCACGGGCGTGGAAAGCGGCGTGGGCGGCTTCATGGGCCTGGCTGACGGCGGCGGCACGAGCGGCCATGCCACCATTATTCCCTGCGTATCTCTCACGCAAGCTGCCGGTCTTCTGCTCGACGGTGACGCCGGGCCAGTTGCCGACGTGCTGGTTCGAGCCGGTCAGCTCGTTGAAGAGGGTGGTCTTGCCGGCGTTGGGGTTGCCGATCAGGGCGATCCGCATGCGCCGGGTGGGGTCGGGCGGACGTACCCCGTGGCGCTCGCTTTCGGCCTGTTCCCGAAGCTCGCGCAGGTTCGCCAGCTCCTCCGGGGTCGGCGCAGGGCGCTCCCAGCCGGGTACCGCGTCGCGGCCGCAGCTTTGCGGCGGGGCGGGCTGGGCCGGGATGGCTTGCGCTTGGAGGGGCCCGTCTTGACCGGATCCGCTCTGTTCGTCCTGTCCGTTCTTCAGTTTGGTCTCGCTCATGCGCGGCTGACCTCGATCTGTGCTCCGAGGTCGCGGCCGATGGCCAGGCGGACGTTCTTGACTATGGCGACGCGCCCGGAAACGGAGTCCCCGATGATCCGCAGTTGCTGCCCGCGGATCAACCCCATCGATTCCAGCTTCTGTCTGAACTTGAGCGGCGCGTCGATCTTGTTGATCTGTAACACCGGTCCCTTTTGGGCCTGATTGAAAGTCATCGCGACTTTTCCTTTCTCTGAGTTACAGTTCCCTACTATACCACTCTTTCCCAAAAAAGTTAGACGAGACTAACTTTTTCCTTGAATCGGCTAAATGAGACAGCACCCCTGGAAGCATTCGTGTGGTCAGCGACGGGAAAGGTACTGCGGCGAATTTAATGTTTTACATAATTTTGCACAGCTTTACACAAAACACTAATAGAATTCATAACTGCCTGAATTGTGACGAACGGTCAAAGGACGATGGGATCAGTCAAGTCCAAAAAGTCACTTTAAAGGCTTACCTTACCTTTTGGATCTTGTCCATCGCCACTCCTCTTTCAAGGTATGCCGGCGCATCCACAAGCGCTTGTGCGCTGTTGCCCCCCAGAAATAAGGAAGCGGGTCTGATACAATCCAGTATCGCGCCCGCTTCCATTGCCCTGAATGATAGCACACCGAGACAAAGGCCCTCTGTCTCCTATTATCTTGCAACCCCCAAACTCACGAACTCACGCGGCCTGCAGATTGCGTTTGATCAGCTTCGAGCATCAACCCTTCAGCATATGATAGGCTTCGCTGCGATCCCGCACATCGTCATAGTCGATTGGCTGCTCCATCGCGGCCTGTTGCCAAGGCGCGTCACCATGGGAGAAAGCGGAAAGCTCTCGAGCTGATTTGTCGCTTAAACGGGACAACTCCCAGTCAATGTGCTTCACTTCACTGGCGCTGAGATCTTGAAGCGGTGCGTCGATTAGCGGCAGGTATTTCTTCTGATGATAGGAATAGTAATTGCTTTCGGGAAGTTCCAATTCCTTCTTCGCGACCATTTCCTTGACAGTGAGAAGGAAATCCTTTGCAGGAGTCGGTCCATAGTGGTTCTTGATATAGGTGAGGCCCGTGATGGATTCGCCATAAAGCTCATAGTAGTCGAAGTCAATGAAATAGAGCAATTTATAGAGCACTGTTTCCCCGACGTTCGGTTTCGCACCGACTTTGGCTGTGATATAAAGAAGAACTTCGCGTAACTTCGCCTGGTCGAATTTGACTTTGGTCGGCCTCTGTGTTCTTCCCCTGACCGGTTGAGGAGATCCAATCTCTCCGGAATTCACGAAGAAATCTACGGGGACTTGATAGAGATCGGCAAGTTCCTTGATGGTGCTGAGGCGCGGCTCCACGGTGCGCTCCAAGGTGGCATATGAAGCGCGTGGAATCCCGATCCGGTCAGCCACTTCTTGCTGGGTAAAACCTTTCTCAAGCCGCAGTTCTTTTAAGAACTCGTTTATGTTCTTACGGTTTGGCAAAGTCGACCTCTTCTTCAGTCATTCTAGCAGGAAAGACATATCTGTTGTTGTCCTGGCATCGGCCCGAACCTAGCTTCGCGCCGCGCTCGTGTTCCTTCGTGTTCAAGATAGATAATATCGGCGTAGCCATACATCTCGCGAAAAGGTTTGCAGTAGCAGAACACCTTGCAGGGTCTGACCTTCTTGCACAATTCCACAAAGCCATTCATGAAATCACCAGCACAAGAACAGGTCTTGATGGTCGAAACCGCTACGCAGCTGCCAGGCTCGATCCCGTCGAAGCAGAAACTGAAAGTGTCTTGGTTTCCCCAGGAGACTGTCGGGATCACCTTTATCCCGCGATTTTGCCAGTACCGGCCGATAGCCCGGTTCCAGTAGGTGTTGACCCAGGCTTCGGCAAGGGGCATATCGGTGTATAGGCTGATGTCCGGAGTCCACACATAAGGATATTGGGACAGTCGCCTGCGATAACGCCACGGTTTCCTGATCATGGGGCTGAATGATTCATCTTCTCGGAAGAAACCGACTATCTTGCCAGCGCTATCCAGCTCGGGCAAATGGGTGTTCTGGATACCGACATATCTCCAGCGACCTGGCGGCACATCGGCCCTATGAAGTCGAGGCATCGGCGGTAGCTTGTCCGAAGAGAATGGATAATGTACGATTAAACCTTCGCGGTCCGAGACATCGAAAACGGGTTCCTGAAAGAAAGGCGTCAAGTCATTCAAAGAAACGCAGCTCATCGAAGCGTTCTGCGATCGTACCGCCGTCCAGGAACTTAAGGGCCTTCATCTCCTCCGGGGTCTTCGCCTGGAAGTTCTCCGGATAGTCGGTATAGTCAAGCTCCGGATGCCCCATCATCGGATCCTGGATCAGGTAACCTTGGATGTCCCTTTCGATGAAATAATCATGGCCGCGGAAATTGAAGAATATCGCCGCTCCATAGTCTATTTGTTCAAGGGTATCCTCAAGAGTCACTCCCTTTGACCAGCAACGAGGGGCTGCACTGATTTGGTTATTGTAAGACCATTCGATGAGATCTTTGTCCTTGATCGGGTCTAAGCCCAATTCTTCGTATGGTATTTTTCCCATAATTCACGTACCTTTCTATAGTAAAAATAATCTCGCTTATTCATTTTTATATAGTCAGTCGATCGGTTCTCCGCATAGCCTACATGAACATGCGGGACTTGCCCATGATGCAAATGGTCCAAATCAATCTGACGCTCTACTTTTCCGTTCTTGTCATAAAAAGATATTGCTTTGACGTTGCCTTTGCTATCTATGGTCGCGTAAACGCGACCCTTGTCCGCCGACATCGTCTCGAGCGGTGCATTCGGCGCTCCGGAATTGCGCAGAATGAATTTAATATTGTCAACTGTCATAACCGAGCGGTATTCCTGCCCGTACTTTATGCCTTGAGCCGAGACGCCGCTCGCAGCACCTCTACCTCCCATTCTCCTCACCCGCCTTTCTAAGAAAGCCGGAACCTGCTCTCGTTCGTTCATGAGTACGCATCTGGTACTCCTTCCGAATCACGGCTGCGTTGCAGCCTATGTCAACAAATCGGAAGGTGTGCTAGACTGTACTTGTCAGGAGGTGCCTAGCGCACCTTCGTAATCGGCTGGGACGGCAATCCTGGCCGATTCTTCTCTTATTGTACTACGCATTCTCATTTACCAACAACAAAATGTTGATAAACTGTCATAATCTTTGCCGCGGTACTTGTTAAAGAGCAATCACACCGATTCAGCGATTGCCTTTCGCGCGATTATGGGTCTTGCAAAGCATCTGACAGTTACTTATATCGGTAGCGCCGCCCTTGCTCCAGGCGGTCACATGGTCGGCGTCCATCTCCGATAGTTTATAGATGTGCGCGGCGTTCGCGTCATGGCCGATAGCGCAAAGCGGGCAATTGGAGATTCCTTTGTTTTCCGCCTCCGTTGTCTGCTGTTCATAGACGATCTTCTTGGTGGCGTCGTCGAAAACGCGCACCTCTAGCAACTTGGTATCGGTTTCGCCGCCCAGGATGTATTCGAAGATTCCTTTGCGGTTCTTAACGTATGGATCGCTATATAGTCCCTGCACCGCTTCCTTGACTTTCATCGGGTCATAGGCTCGCTCATGATAAGCGTCATAAAGCCGCCCCCACTCAAGACCGCGCATCTCTTTCTCGACCTCCGGGAAGAGCGTGGAAACCCAGTCAATCACACTGTTGAAATAATTCTCCAGTTCTTTGATGTCGCCGTCATGGCGGTGCTTGCTCATATAGCTGGTCACTAGCCGGTCGCTATCTGATCGGCCCTCGCCGTGACAGACCCAGACGAGCGCCTTGGCGAGGAAGTCCTGGCGGTTCGCGCTTCCGCTGATGTAAGCCGACCACTTCCGGACGTTGCTGTTCTGTGAATTTGAGAACTCCCTTTTGGCCGAGGTCACGAACTCGCCGGAGTAGATCGCGTTCCAGAGCTCCTGCTGGTTGAGTGGGACGCCGGCGATATTGATGGTCTCGAACCACTGTTTGATCTCGCTTTCCGCGCCTTCGCACTCGTAGACCAAGAGCTCCGTACCCATGATCTTGTCCTTCTCGTCTTGCGAGAGCCCGTCGAAGCTGTGGTTTTCCCGGTCAGCTTTGGTGATGTCGAACTTACCCGTGACAAAGCGACCGATCGAGGTGATGCGCTGCTGGCCGTCGAGCACCTCCAGCCTGCCATCGTCGGTCTTGTTGAAATACAACAATCCAAGGGGATAGCCTTTGAGCAAGCTGTCGATCACCGCTCTTTCCTTGCCGCCGTTATTCTCTGCGTAGATATAATTGCGCTGGTACTCCGGTTGGATGGTTAGCTTGCCGGAAAGGCCGAACAAACCTCTACCTTCGGATTCGTTGAACTGGAAGCCGTCGAGCAGGTCGGAGACCTTATATTGTTTGAGGGTGGTTTTCATTTTGAGGCTTCTTTCCATTTAATAAAGATTCTTTGATAAGCAGATTGAATAACATCACCTTTTGCGTTAATGAAATAATTCTTATGACCGTCATTTTGGCGTAGATTGGCATTTTCGTTAGTTTTGTTGCCAGATGACCCCGTTCGTTCTCCGTTTTGTCTCATTTCCCAAAAGTCGTTATATTTTTTTGTATCAGGAACCAAATCATGACATCCGCGTTGCGTAGCTCCTAAGATTTCAAATTGCTCAGGGTTATATTTATCGAGGAAGGAGATTGGGACGCCCATCACGTCGTTGTAGTCACTAGGAATGGCATCGGTGAAAGGAACCTCAATAGCATCGTAATTATCGTAATGCGCATAAGCCACCTTGCCCTTATGGTCGTTGTATCTCAGGTTATCTTCCATAGTCATAAGTTGCAAGGGCTGATGTCGGCGTCCATGGTCGAGGTTGGTGAACCAAACTGATGGCGAACGACGGTATTTTTTTCCATCGACAACACGAATCGCAGTTGGCGGTAAACCATTGAATGCGGCTTCGGCAGGGGTAGTAAAAAGCATGTCTTTATTGAAACCTGTAGCGCCAGTCCATAATCTGTTGTCTTTGATTAACGGAAAAACCTCTTTGTATGTAATTGCATTTTTATTGCCGATGATTAAGAACTTCTTTTCCAAGGGATTAACCCAGGATAGGAACTCGCGGAAGAGCGAGAAAGGCGGATTAGTGATAATGAGGTCGGCTTCGTCACGAAGCTTTAACACCTCGGGACTACGGAAATCTCCTGGAGGGTATTCCTCGGTTCCCCTGAGCTCACTCGGCGGGTTCGCTTCCAGGAAAGCCCTGACATCGTTAATGTCCTCGATTCCGTTCCCGTCCACGTCAGAGACCTGTGTGAGTTCGATGACATAACCTTTGCCCTTGCCGTTCTTAGCTGGCGGAGGCTCCAGTCCAGATAGCGCAAGCTGTCTGCCGACGATAAGGCTGCCGGCGTAGCTGGTCGCAATCAGTTTCTTCAAGCCGAACTGGTTAAATCTGCTAGCGAAAAGCTTGAAGAAGTTGCTCTCGTAGGGGTCGTCGCAGGGAAGCAGGATGGTCTTCCCGCGGAAGACGTCAGGGTCAAATTCGAGATAGGCGTTGACTTCTTTTTGGATGTCCTCATACTGTGTGTAGAACTCGTCGTTCTTGGCGTTCTTGGCGCTGGTCAGGTTCTTGTTCGCCATAGCCGTCCTAACTACTCCGTTGCCGAAGAACCAGGTAGTTAGGCGCGAACTTGCGCTATTTGTTTTAGCGAAAGAAAGGCAACTGCCTTAGTTCGCTAAAACATTTATCGAGTCGCTTAAATGCACCGCTAGATGCATGCACCAGATAAAGGCAGTTGCCCTTCTGATTACATGCACACAGCGATGTATTAAGCGAAACCACAATTTCTCGCGGCTCTATAAATGTTTTAGCACCTCAGAGTATAACAAATGGCAACAAGGACAGCCCTGGCGGTTTTGGTGCGAAAAGGTGATGTCATGAGAGTGAATTGCCAAAGAAAGCACACACTTGTGCCCTTAGTCTGACAGTAGCCCCGGCCATCGATGGGGCGCAGAGGCAGCGGGCTTTGCGGCAGCTTTGGTCGCACCGTGTTGGGTCTTTTGCTGGCGCCGGGCGGATATCCGCCCGGCGCTTTGCCCGCAACTTAAAACAAAGGTGCCGCCGTTCCTTATTGTTCTATTTCCCCTCTCGCACCAGGGTTGAAAGGTTCTTGATGCGCTCACGGACGCCGTTTGCGATGAGTTCGTTGCGCGTGCGGCCAAGCGGCGTCTTGGCGGGGAGCGTTTGAGCGACAAGCTCGGCGAAAGCGGTCAGGCGAGTCGGGTCGAACCAGTCGAGTCGGTTCGCGTAGCCCACCTGTATATGCGGGTCCAGGTAAAAGGGACGGGAGCGGAAGGCCCAGGGGTCCTCCGGCACTTCGACGACATCGCAGAAAAGCGAGTTACCGTTGTCCCAGAGCGGTGCGATCCCCACTATTTCCAGACTATTCACATCCCGGATCAGGCCGAAGTTGTTCAGATGGCGGTCCGTGTTGGCCATGATGGCGTCGCAGATCACCATTTTCGAGAAGGCCTCCTCCGCGACCTTCGGATCCACCCCGAGCCGGGCATAGCAGTCGACATACCAGTCATATTCCGTCCCTCGACGTGGCA
>JAISGO010000046.1 GCA_031263025.1 Coriobacteriales bacterium | reverse complement strand
ACCACCCCGATGCGCATCCCCTCCACGCCACGTTGGACATAATCGGCGAAATGCTGGGCGACCGGCTGTGAGGTGCAGTCCAGGGGGTCGCGCCCACTGATCGCATCAAGCACTGTCGCCACGTCGGCCACGCTGCGCGCAAAAGGCCCGACCTGGTCAAGTGAGGATCCAAAGGCCACCACCCCATAACGTGAGACCACGCCATAAGTCGGCTTCATCCCGACCACGCCGCAAAAAGCAGCGGGCTGACGGATCGATCCGCCGGTATCAGAACCCAAAGTCGCCGGCAGCATCCCCGCCGCCACCGCCGCGGCGCTGCCGCCGGATGAGCCGCCCGGCACCCGCGCGAGGTCCCAGGGGTTGTGGGTAGGATGGAAGGCCGAGGTCTCAGTCGATGACCCAAAAGCGAACTCGTCCATATTGAGCTTGCCGATAGCAGTGGCGCCGGCGTCCAGGCAGCGCTGTACGCAGGTCGCCGTATAAGGCGATAGGTAGTCCGCCAGCATCCGCGAGGCGCAGGTGGTGTGGCTACCGATCAGGTTCATGTTGTCCTTGAAAGCCATCGGCACTCCGGCAAGCGACTTTGCACCTTGCGCATCCAGAGTCTGGGCCTGTTCGGAATCAAGTTCGCATAGTGAGAGGAGGGCACCCACCTTGGGGTCAAACTCCTCTATCGCAGCCAAGGCGGCAAGGCGCAGCTCAGCAGGGTCAAGCTCCCTAGCTCGCACCGCCGCCGCCATCTGACAAAGGGAAAGCTCCTTATATTCATCGAAACGCATCAAGCATCAGCTCCGCTGTCGCCCAGAATGGAGGGCACTCGATACTGGCCATCCTCGACATGGGGGGCGATTGAAAGGGCAACGCTCTTATCCAGCCCCGGCTTGACCTGGTCTTCCCGCATCACGTTGGAAAGTCCGGCAATCGGATGGAAAGTCGGTTCGACCCCCTCCAGGTCATAGGCACGGATCGGCTGTAGGGTCTCGATGATGTTATTGAGGTCAGTGGTCATTTGGGGCAACTTGGCCTCAGGTAGGTCAATCCGGGTATAGTCCGCGATCCGACGAACCTGCACTGAGCTTAGATAAGGGCCCCCGTTACTGCCTTTTGTACAATCAGGCATGTGCCATGTCCTCTTTGTATTGCCGCATCTTGGCGGCATAAGCCGAATCGCCGCTAGCAATGATCTCACAAGCCAGGATAGCCGCGTTCTTAGCGCCGTTGATCGCCACGGTGGCTACCGGCACCCCGCTCGGCATCTGGACGATGGAAAGTAGGGAGTCAAGGCCGCCGAGGTCACTGGTCTTGATCGGCACCCCGATCACCGGCAAGGTGGTAAAACCTGCGACCACACCAGGCAGGGCCGCTGCCTTACCAGCCGCCGCAATCACCACCTTCACCCCTCGCCCGGCCAGGGCCGCAGCCCAACTGCGTACCTTATCGGGGTTGCGATGGGCGCTGGCCACGATTACCTCATAGGGCAGCCCGAAAGCGTCCAGCTGGTCTTGGGCCTTCTGCACCACCTCGGCGTCGCTGGCCGAGCCCATGATGATGCCAACTAAAGGCTGGTCTGAAACAGACATAGTATCTCCTTGGAGTTGCAATGGATAAGGTTATTCTAACCTATCGCCTAAGGCCATTCGAAACGGCAAAAAGGACTTGTGCGGTGTTTTCCCAACACAGTTTGTTCTCAGTTTCTTTGTTTTACTGGGCTTTTTCTACATAATGTCAGAGCCAAGGCACTCGGATTTTTGGCAAACTGCAGCTATAGGGAAAGTGAGTAATTATGCCAACAGCCAAGACAAGGTCGAAGACGGCCACACGCGTGCCCAAAGTACGGGCTTCAGAAACTGAGCGGGAGTTCCTTGGAAGCTTCGGCAAACGGATGTCGGTGATGCGCAAAGAGCACCACCTGACCCAAGTCGAGCTGGCCGACCTGGTCGGCCTGCACCGCGCTTATATCGGCTTCATCGAGCAGGGGCGTCGTAACCCCTCAATCGCCAACGTCAAGCGCATCTGCGATGCGCTGGGGGTGAGCCTGAGCACGATCTTCTCACCCTTCGACAAGAGCCCCCGCAAACCCCGCCTGCGCACCCTTTAAGCAAACAGGAGTGCCTTAGACAGGCGCGGGACTCAAAATGTGCCAAGGCCAGAAGTGGTTTTTCACTTATTTGAGTTCAGTCGGGACAAGCAAGAGCAAGCGACGGTTGGCAGAGGGCTCGAATGCGAGTTCTGCAGCCGCGTTCTGATTGCCGTTTAGGTCAACGCGACTGCGGCGAAACCTGTCTGAGCAGGCGAGCCTTCTGCTAGCCGTCGCGTCTGGTCGTATCGAGGGCTGACGCGAAGCCCGAATGTGCCGATCTCGGAGATGGTCTTTTCTTGTTTATTTGAGTGCAGTCTGGCTGAGCGGCAGACCGAAGTTACCTTAAGCGGTATCGAGGGCTGACGCGAAGCCCGAATGTGCCAAATAAACAAGAAAAGGAAGGCGGTAGGGCAGGCTCTGCTTTAGGGAGGGGGTTAGGGAAAATTCAAACTCTTCAGGGAGGAGAGGGAAGAGCTGAACTGCGAATTTTACTTCGCGGTAATTATAACAGCCTTGAGGCTGCCCTTGCCGTCCGAACAACCTTCCTACTCCCTGTATTTCAAGGGCTACGTTTCAGAAGACGGTGATAGTATAGCACGGTAATCCTGAAATTGTTATGAAAATCAAATTTGTTGCGAAAATCAAATGCGAGTTTCAGGATTTTTTAAGAGACATACCGCATAGGCGGCAATACCCTCACCGCGTCCCGTAAAACCGAGCTTCTCGCTGGTAGTAGCCTTAATCCCAACCGCTTGGAGAGGCATTCCGAGGGCTTCGGCAAGGCGTTCGCGCATCGCCTTGCGATAAGGCGCAAGTTTTGGTTGCTGACAAACCACCACACAATCCAGGTCAAGATCGCCGGGTACAAGCGCGCGCACACTACGCAACAGCTCGATTGAATCCGCTCCGGCATAGCGTGGGTCGTCGTCTGGGAAGAGCTCTCCGATGTCACCCTTACGCGCCGCCCCCAGGATCGCGTCCATCACGGCATGGCTGAGCACATCAGCGTCGCTATGCCCGATCAAGCCATAGGGATAGGGGATTCGCACGCCACCAAGCACCAGCTCACGGCCTCGCCCTAAGGCGTGCACGTCATAGCCAAAACCGATATGCATCCTAGCCCACCCTCTGCTTAGAGCTTTGACCGAGTCTGCGTTTGAGGCCAGCCTGGATAGCAGTCAAATCCTCGGGCATGGTCAACTTGATATTGTCGCGCGGGCCGACCACAAAAGAGAGCCGGCCGCCGATCCGCTCAACCAAGGTGGCGTCGTCAGTGGCGATGAAACCATCGCTTAGGGCTAGTTGGTGGGCTTCGCGGATCACCGCTGCCCTAAACACTTGTGGAGTCTGAGCCAACCATAACTGGCTGCGATCTGGCGTACCGATGATATTGCGTTCCCGGTCGACCAGCTTGAGAGTGTCAATCGCCGGATAGCCGATCACCGCGCCGTCGATATCGATGTCGCCCTTGACCGTATCGATCACCACTTTGACCAAATCGGCCGAAATCAAAGGCCGTGCGCCATCATGCAGGGCGATTAGCTCGAACTGCTCCGGCACCGCCTGTACTCCGGCATAGGAAGACTGCTGACGCACCTGTCCGGCGTCGGCGAAACTGACCGGAGTGACAAAGGGGAAGCGGTCAATCGCTTGCTGGCAGTATTCCTGGCGGCGTTCAGGCGGACAGACGATCACGATCTGACCGACGTCAGCCACGCTATCGAAAACCTCGGCGCTCCAAGTCAGAAGTGGTTTGCCGCAGACCTCGTAGAGTTGTTTGCCCTGGTCGCTGCCGAAACGCTCCCCGACCCCACCGGCCAGGATCACCGCACAGGTCTTAGGGTGTTTGGCGACCTGGCCCTCAAGTTCAAGGGCCGCAGGGGAGATGCCGTGGCGGCGCTCCCGTGCATCAAGCACCCGAGGGCGCTCCAGTACCTGGGGCCCGTAAACCGGGTCTATCTCATCAGTCGCTTTAAAATAACCGCCTACCTTAGACGGCGCTGGATTGTCCATCTGAGCTCGCGCCCTTCGCATCGGTACCAGGGACAGAAGACCCCTCGCTGTATATTACCCGGTTTTTACCGCCTTTGAAGACCGCTGAGACCAACTCCTCACGCTTGGCCAAGCTCTCTTTCTTGCGTGGCTCTGGGATCTTGCCGGGGGCAGCTTTGAAGGTCAGCTTATCCGCCTTTTTATCGTAATCGACCTTGATTACGTCGCCTTCCCCGCATTTGCCCTCAAGTACCTGCTCAGAGACGGGATCCTCAATCAAACGCTGAATCGCCCGACGCAGGGGACGTGCCCCATAGGTCGTATCGGTGCCCTGACGGGCGATATGGAGGCGGGCCGCATCGCTCAGCTCTATCGACATACCCTGGGCGATCAGACGCTCGCGCAGCTCAGCGACCATCAACTCCACGATCTGGGCAATCTGCTCATCGGTAAGCGACTTGAAGACGATGACCTCATCGACCCGGTTGAGGAACTCTGGACGGAAGGTCTTTTTCAAGTCGGCTTTCACCCGGGTGTTGATCTCGTCGTCGGACATACCCCGGCCTCCGCCACCGCCAAAGCCGATCGGCGCCTCCTGGGCGATCTCGCGTGCGCCGATGTTGGAGGTCATGATGATAACGGTGTTGCGGAAGTCAACCTTACGGCCTTGGCCGTCGGTAAGACGGCCCTCTTCGAGGATCTGCAGGAGGATATTGAAGACATCCGGATGAGCCTTCTCGATCTCATCGAACAAGACCACCGAATAGGGCTTCTGGCGCACGGCTTTGGTGAGCTGGCCGCCCTCATCGTAGCCGACATAACCCGGAGGCGAGCCGACCAGGCGTGACACTGTATGCTTTTCCATGTATTCGCTCATGTCAAAGGAGATCAGAGCGTCTTCGGAATTAAACAAGAACTCCGCCAGAGCCTTGGAAAGCTCGGTCTTACCGACGCCAGAGGGACCGAGGAAGATGAATGAGCCGGCTGGGCGCTTGGGATCCTTTAAGCCGGCACGGGCCCGTCGGATCGCCTTGGCTACCGCCGTCACCGCCTCCTCTTGGCCGACTACCCGCTCATGCAGGACCTTCTCCATCCGCAAGAGCTTATCGGTCTCAGCCTCGGTCAGGTTGGAGACTGGCACCCCAGTGGACATTGAGACCACCTCGGCGATCTCATTCGGAGTGACGGTAACGAACTCCTTCTCAGTCTCGTTCATCCATTTGTCTTCAAGCTGCTTGCGTTCAGCTACTAGGTCTTTTTCCTGCTCACGCAGTTTGGAGGCTTTCTCGAATTCCTCCTTGGCCACCGCCTCGTCTTTGCGAGTGCGCAGTTTGGCCAACTTCTCATCAAGCTTGTGCACGTCTGGCGGCAAGGTCATATTGCGGATGCGCATGCGTGCGCCTGCCTCATCGATTACGTCGATGGCCTTGTCTGGCAAAAAACGGTCCTGTACGTAGCGGTCAGACAGGTCGACCGCCGCCGCCAGCGCCTCCTCCGAGAAACGCACCCGATGATGGGTCTCGTACTTATCCTTAAGCCCCTCAAGGATCTCCAAGGTCTCCTCTTTAGAAGGCTCCTCGATCATCACCGGCTGGAAACGACGCTCAAGGGCGGCGTCTTTTTCAAGGTGCTTGTGGTATTCGTCGGTCGTGGTCGCGCCAATCACCTGGATCTCACCCCGGGACAGAGGGGGTTTCAGGATTGATGCGGCATCCATGGTGCCTTCGGCGCTGCCTGCGCCGATTAGGGTGTGAATCTCATCAATAAAGAGGATGACCTGGCCTTCGGCTTGTTTGACCGCCTTCAGCACGTCCTTGACCCGCTCCTCGAAATCGCCCCGGTAACGCGATCCGGCCACCATCGCCGAGACATCCAAGGTGATCAAATCCTTGCCGCGCAGGATATCCGGTACTTGGTCGCCAGCGATCAGCTCGGCCAGGCCCTCGGCAATAGCGGTCTTACCGACCCCCGGATCCCCGAGGAGCAGAGGGTTGTTCTTGGTACGTCGGGCCAGGATCTGCATCACCCTTTCGATCTCATGTTCGCGCCCCACCACCGGGTCAAGCTCACCTTTCTTGGCCTTATCGGTCAAGTTGGTGCCGAATTCCTCAAGCACCTTGGTATCGCCCGACTTATGTGGCTCACTCGGGATGTCGCCTGCCATCACCGGCTGTTTCTTCATCTTGCTCATGACCGTCTTACGCAAAAGGTCAAGGTCGATGCCCATCGATTCTAGGATCTTGATGCCCTTGCCGCCGCCTTCACCGATCATCCCAAGCAGGATATGCTCGGTGGAGATGTAGTTCTGGCCTAAGTGCATGGTCTCACGCAGGGCCAGCTCCAAAACCTTCTTAACCCGCGGAGTGAAACTCAAGTGCTGCTCAGGATCGAAATCGGGCGAAGCCGTGGTCTTATTTTGGATCTGGAACCTGACCTCATCGAAACTGACCCTGAGTTCAGACAGGGCCTCGGCAGCGATTCCGTCTTCTTCTTTGAGCAGGCCAAGTAAGATGTGCTCGGTGCCAACATAGACCTGCTCCAGCTCTTTGGCCTCGGCCTGGGCGGTGGAGAGCACGTTGCGCGCCTTGTCGGTGAATCTATCGAATGCCATGCAATGCCCCTTTTCGGATTGCTAAATCTAAGTGCCTTTATTATAGATTCCTAGCGGGAAAATGTTTTGACGATTCAGTTACGAGCAAATCCAACTGGCACGGAAAACCTGTATACCTTATAGCAAGGGACGCCCTCAGACGCGGAGGTACGCGCATCTGGGGAAACTCTTGCTTTTCTTCCTCCGCTTTCTTTAGAGTCGGCATAAAGTCGATATTCAAGTCGAGTTCGCGTCTGGCCGGGCGCGAAGTTACCTAGCGGTATCGAGCGACCGGACAGACGCGAACTCGACCGAATAGTGACTTTTATGCACTAAACTTCCTGTCTCTCAGCCCGCATGTGGGGAAAGAGCAAGACGTCCCGGATTGACTCGCTGTCAGTAAGCAGCATGACCAGGCGGTCGATGCCGATGCCGACACCGCCAGCCGGCGGCATGCCGTACTCAAGTGCGCGCACGTAGTCGGCATCATAGCCCATCGCCTCGACGTCGCCGGCGGCCTGGGCGGCCTGTTCGGCCTCGAAGCGTTCCTTCTGGTCGACTGGGTCGTTCAGCTCGGAGAAACCGTTGCCGTACTCATGCCCGGCGATGATCAGCTCGAAGCGCTCGACCACGTTGGCCTTGCTGCGATGCTTCTTGGCCAGAGGCGAAGTTTCCAGCGGATGCTCGACCACGAAGGTCGGCGCGATCAGATGCTCCTCGACCAGCTGGTCATAGATCAGATTGATCAGTTTGCCTTTACCATAAGACGGCAAGACCCGAGCGCCTGACTTCTCAGCCAGGGCGCGCAGATCCTCCAGGCTGCGGTCGAAGTCGACCTGCTCCCCCGCCGCCTCAGTCGCCAGCTCCGCCATCGGCCGGAAGGGCCAGTCGCCGGACAGGTCGATGGCCCGCCCCTGGTAGCTGATCTGCAGACTGTCCTGCACCGCCAGGCAGGCCGCCTGGATCACCCGCTTGGTCAGGTCAGCGATGCCGTAGAGGTCGGTGTAGGCCTGGTAGGCCTCGAAGGTGGTGAACTCAGGGTTGTGATAATGGTCCATGCCTTCGTTGCGGAAGCAGCGGTTGAGCTCGAAGACCCGCTCGAAACCGCCGACCAGCAGACGCTTCAGATTCAGCTCCGGCGCGACCCGCAAGTAGAAGTCGGTGTCGAGGGCGTTGTGGTGGGTGATGAAGGGGCGGGCGTTGGCGCCGCCGGGGATCGGGTGCAGCATCGGCGTCTCCACCTCCATGAAGCCATCGTCCTCGGCGGTGTGGCGGATGCTGGAAAGGATGCGCGAGCGCTTGCGGAAGGTGTCGGCGACTTCTGGGTTCATCACCAGGTCGACGTAACGCTGGCGATAGCGGGTCTCCTTGTCGGCCAGGCCGTGGAACTTCTCCGGCAGCGGCCGCAGCGCCTTGGTCAGCAGCGTCACCTCGCCTGGGGCGATCGAAAGCTCGCCGCGCCGAGTACGAGTGATCTCGCCGCATACACCGATGAAATCGCCGATATCGAGGCTCTTGATGGTGGCCCAGCTGGCCTCGTCGACATCGTTCACGCGACAGAAGACCTGGATCTCACCGCTGGCGTCGCGCAGGGTGAGGAACTGCAACTTGCCCTGACCGCGGATCGACATCACCCGTCCGCGCAGCCTGAGCTGGTCACCGGACCCCTCTTCGTTCTCCAAATCCTGATAGCGCTCACGAATCTCAAAAATAGTGGCGTCAGCGTCGAACTTGAACTTATAAGGCAGCTCGCCGCTTTCGAGCAGGGCGAGGCGCTTGTTCTTACGCACCTCGATCGGGTCGTCGATCACCACCGGTGCGGTCTGGATGGCCTGGCTTTTCGTACTATTGTCATCTTGCTTTTGCGTCATCATGCAACCTCGATCTCACCTTCATAGACGATCTCAGCTGGGCCGGAGAGGCTGACCGTGTCGTCGGCTTGCCATTCTATCTGGAGTTTACCGCCGGCAACTTCGACTTCCACCTTACGCTCGGCGAGTTTAGCCGACGCGCAGGCCACAACCGCCGCGCAGGCGCCTGTTCCGCAGCTCAGGGTCTCCCCCACGCCGCGCTCCCAGACCCGCATCTTCAACATCAGCGGATTTTGGACCTGCACGAACTCCACGTTGGTCTTCTCCGGGAAGACCGCGGTCGCGTTCTCCACGATGCGCCCGACTTGGGCGAGGTCGAAGTCGAAGTCCTCGACCAGAGCCACTGCATGAGGGTTGGGCATCTTCACCGCCGCCAACTGCAGGTCCTCGACCTGTTTGGTGCCAAGCAGCTCCGGCTTGCCCATGTTGACACTGAAAGCACCCGCGCCGTCCGCTGCTGCTGCATCGTAGACCAACTCCTTTAGGCCACCCAGGGTCTCGACCGCAAACTCGGCCCCACCCGGCAGCTCTTCGATCCGCCCCTGCGCGACCAGGTAACGCCCGACCGCACGCACGCCGTTGCCGCACATCTCGGCCAGGCTGCCATCAGCGTTGATGTAGTGCATATAGGCCGCCGCCCCGCCGCTCGCCGGGGTGCGCAACTGGATGATCCCGTCGGCGCCGATCCCGAAGTGACGGTCACACAGCCGCGCCACCTGCTCCGACGCGAGCTCGAGCGCCCCCGCCCAGTCCTCGACCATGATGAAATCGTTACCGGTCGCCTGTATCTTCGTGAAATGCATCTTGCCTCTTTCTTTCGGCTTATAGTGTATCAAAGGAAAGGGCAACAGGGGGGCATATCAACAAAACCAACACCTCAGCCACCGACCTACCTCTAGCTTCGAGGACACTTAAAACCGCCCAGTTTCTGCTCACGAATGCGAGTGTCGCTCAAAGGCCATTTCAAGTGTCCTCGCACAGCCTTAGCCCAGCGCGATGTGTTTGCGCTCGCCACCGCCGAGCGGGACGGTGATCTCGCGGTAACCGCAATCGCGCAGGAGCTGGTAGCCTTTGTCGAAGTCAGCGCCGACCAGGGCCGGGTCATGCGCGTCCGAGCCAATCGCGCAGCCGACGCCGGCCTGGTTGAACTCGCGCAACAGCTCGGGATTTGGATACATCTCCCCCACTTTATAGCGCAGTCCAGAGGTGTTGACCTCGACTAAGACGTCGGCTGCTGCGGCCGTCTGCGCCATCTGCTGATAATAGGGGCCTAAGTCGAAAGAGGGATAGAAGCCAAGCTTCTTGGGTAAGTCAGGATGGCTCATGATGTCAAAGCGGTGGCTGGCCGCCGCATCCTGCCAAAGCCGGAAATAACGCCGCCAGACCTCATCAGGGCCAAGCTCCTGCCAGACCTCGGGATTGCCGGGGCTGTCAAAAGGTCGGCTGTTGCCCTTGTCGTCTGGCACCATGTGCACAGAACCTAGCTTGATCTGGAAAGGTTCTGACCATTGATCGATCCATTGTAGGGCAGCCTCACCTTGGCGCCAGTCGACCTCACAGCCACAGAGGATACGTAATCGGGGATAAAGCGCACGCGCCTCCTCGATCTGTTCGATATAAATCGGTTGTTCTTCTGGCGCCATGCTGTAATGACGCTCAGGATCCTCGAAATCGGGCAAGGTCAGATGCTCGGTAATCGCGATTAAATCAAAACCCTTGGCTAGGGCGCTCCGACACAGCTGGTCGACCGTGCCCTCGCCATGATGGGAATAAAGGGTGTGCATATGGGTATCTGAGGTGAACATGCCCTCATTTTAGAACATGCGAGCAGGCCCCACCGAAACGGGCCTTGCCCCATGCTGGTTCAATCGCTACATATTGCGCTCACGCAGCAGATGATGCACCACTCCGATCAGGATCGCCACCAAGATCAGGGCCAAGGCCAGCACCAACATGGTCATACTAGGTACGGCTGGGTCAGCGTGGCCGACACTGCTCACGCTCACCGTAGTCGCGTGCACGTCAGTCAAGCCATCGTGTTGGCGACAGGAGAGGTTGAAAATACCATCCACCGTGATGAGGTCGCCGCTTTGCCCATAGAACCCGAAATCATGGATCTGGGCGACCTCTTGATCGGTCATATACACGCTGATCGCATTGTTGTCACCGGTATCGGCAACGGTGACCCACTTGTAGCCAGGCTCGGCGTTCACTACGTCGCCGATCGCCTCACCACTGAAGCTGACCAAATGGTTGTTCAGGGTGCCGCTACTTTTATCCAGGGCGGCGATCGTAGTCGCCGTCGGCACATTAGCGTTGTTGCTTGGCGTTAAAGCGCCAGCTGGAGCAGCCAGATGCTTACTCATCAGCGCATCCCTGCCGGTTGGTCGGAGTTTTGCGGTAAGGCGGCCTTCTCGGCTCGACGGCGATGAACTGGCGCCAGGGGATTGTTGCGCCGGCGCTTGAAAGAGGCGATGAAGCCAGTGATGATCGCCAGCACGCTCAGAAACTCCAAGCGCCCCAGCCACATCTGCAGCATATAGGTCAGTTCTAAGACCGGCGGCATCCCGACTGCAGTGATCCCAGTCGAAAGGCCGTTGTTAGCTGCCGCGCTGATCGACTCGAAGGCCGAGGCCAGCCCGTCGTAGCCGCAGGCAATCCCAACGAAAGACCCGATCACGAAACTGATCACATAAAGGATGGAGACCACCATCGCGCTCATCATCAGCTCTGGTGAGAGCTTACGCCGGTTGATATGGTAATAATCTGTCCGCACCAGAGCCGAAGACGGCAATAGGAAGGCCTTGACCTTAAGCGCGACACTCTTGGCGATAATACCTATGCGCATAGCCTTGATACCGCCGACGGTGGATCCGCTGGACCCCCCGATCGCCATCGCGATCGCGATCACGAAGAGTGCCCCGCTAGTCATCAAGGTGGCCATCTGGTTGGTCGAAAGCACGGTGAAACCGGTCGAGGTCGCCGCACTGATTACGGTGAAGACGCCCCGTCTAACCAAGCCGGATACATCAGTTAGGAAATTGCCGCCCATCATCGCTAAAACGAACAGCGCGAGCATCCCCAGCATCCAAAGGGCCAAAGTACGCACCTCGATGTCCTTCACCACCTGGCGCCAGAAGCCCTTGCCGATCTGGGCGTAGAGGATGAAGTTGGTCGCACCGAAGAGCATCAACATCATGGTCACGATCTCAAAGGGCCAAGAGTGATAATACATTAATGATAGAGCATGGGGGGCCAATCCGCCGGTGTCATAGGCCCCGATGGTGATCCAAAGGCCGTTGAAGAACGCATCCAGCGGTTTGAATCCCAAAAACAAACAGATAAACATCAAGATGACAGTTCCGAACAAAACCATTACCCCTGAGACCCGCCAGATGAAACGCGCGGTGCTCTTGATATTGGGAACGATCGACTCATCCCGTCCCTCCGCCGAATACAGGGAGGAACCGGCCTTGGTGAAGATACCGAGCGACAGCGCAATCAAGACCACCCCCTGCCCGCCGATGAACTGCATCGCGAAGCGCCAGGTATCATCGGCATTAGCCATATGGTCGAGGTCGTTGATAAGGGAAAGCCCCGTATCGGTCAAGCTGGAAATGCTATCGAAGACCGCATCAAAATAGGAGCAATAATGCCCGGACAGGGCCAGCGGTACGGCGCCCAACAAGGCAAACACCACCCAGATCAAGACCGTAATGGCGACCGCTTGGCGCTTATCCATCGAGCAGTCCCCCGTCACCGTGATGCGCAGGGCCATCCCGAAAGCGAAAGTTAACCCAGCGCTGAAGAAATAGCGTACGGCGGCTTCCCATTCACCAAAAATCAAGGCCGTGGCCAGCGGTACTAGCTCCAAAGCCGCTAATACGATCACCAATAAACCGATATAGTGCAGGATAACCGGGATGTCCCGCCTATGAAAACGCGCCCACATCGCTACAGGCCCCGGATCGCCACACGCAAGATAGTTACCAGTAAGGCCAGCGCTAATAAGAACAGAGCATAGATCACCATTACCGGAACCAAGCCCTTGATGGTGAGGCCGATGCCTTTGAGCACGTGTTTGGCGATGTCCTTAGGATTATGTGTGCGCGACTTCTGCATGGAGGGCTACCTAGAAAGTTCATCTTCCCCGGTAAAAACGAACTATTATACCCCCATTCCGACAAAATGCAAGTCACGGCCTGGCTTGCGGTTCGGGAGGGGCAGCCTGATGTTTTATAATCCCTTATAAAACCAAGGAGTGAAACTATGTCAGGACAGCTTGAACATACCCCGGAGAACCTACAGATGCTGCGGCATAGCGCCGCGCACATCATGGCCCAGGCCATCCAGGAGCTGCATCCGGAGGCGCATTTCGGAATCGGACCGGCGGTCGAGAACGGCTTTTACTATGACATCGAGCTCCCGGAGACTTTGGGGCCGGACGACCTTAAGGCAATCGAGAAGCGGATGAAGAAGATCGTCGGCCGCCATGAGGATTTCACCCGCAAGGTCGTGGACAAGGGCGAAGCCCGCGCGATCTTCGCTGACCAGCCGCTCAAGCTCGAGTTGATTGACGAGCTGCCTGCGGACGAGGAGATCACCGTTTACATCCAAGGGGACGCTGAAGCGGCGCTGGCCGCGAAGGACGCGGAAGCGCGTAACGCCGCTAAGGTCTATCTCGACCTCTGTCGTGGACCGCACATCGCGAACACCTCGGAGCTCGCCGCTTTCAAGTTGACCAAGCTGGCTGGAGCCTACTGGCGCGGCGACGCCGACCGGCAGATGCTGCAGCGGGTCTATGGCACCGCTTTCTTCAGCCAGGAAGAGCTCGACGCTTACCTTAAGCAGATCGAGGAGGCCGAGAAACGCGACCACCGTAAGCTCGGCCGCGAACTCGGCATCTACATGACCTCGGAGGAAGCCGGGGTCGGCCTGCCCCTCTACAAGCCGAACGGGGCCCGCATCATCCGGGTGCTCCAGGAATGGCTGCGCCAGGGCCTGTACCGGAGAGGTTATCAAGAGGTTATCACCCCACACATCTACAACGCCGACGTCTGGAAGCGCAGCGGGCATTATGACTTCTACCATGAGAACATGTATTTCTTCAACATCGACGAGAGCGAGGAGAAGGACGGGTCGAAGCTCTCCGAATACGGTGTCAAGCCGATGAACTGCCCGGGGCACGTGCTACTTTATGCTGACGAGCTGCGCTCTTACAAGGAGTTACCGATCCGCTACTTCGAGTTCGGTACCGTTTATCGCCACGAGATGAGTGGCGTGGTGCACGGGCTTCTGCGGGCGCGCGGTTTCACCCAGGACGACGCCCATCTCTTCTGTCGCACCGACCAGGTCGAAGACGAGGTGGTGAAGATCCTCGAGTTGGTCGACGCCATTATGAGCACCTTCGGTTTCCCCTACATGGCCGAGATCTCGACTCGGCCGGAGCACTCGATCGGTTCGGACGAAAAATGGGAGCAGGCCCAGTCGGCGTTGGAGAACGCCTGCAAGCGCTACGGCCTCGCCTACGATATCAACGAGGGCGACGGCGCTTTCTACGGCCCCAAGATCGACATCAAGGTGAAAGACGCGATTGGGCGGACCTGGCAATGTTCCACCGTCCAGGTCGACTTCAACTTCCCGGAGCGCTTCAAGTTGACCTACCGCACCGCCGATAACGGCGAGGAGCAGCCCTGGATGCTGCACCGGGCCATCTTCGGTTCGATCGAGCGCTTCCTCGGCATCCTGCTCGAACATTACGCCGGAGCCCTGCCGGCCTGGCTCTCGCCGACCCAGGCGGTGGTGGTGCCGATCGCCGACCGTCATCTCGACTACGCTGAGCAAGTCGCCGCCAAGCTGCGTGTCCTGCCTGAGGCAAGCGCCCAGGGCGGTGCCCGGGTCGAGGTCTACGCCCAAAACGAACCAATGCGCGCCAAGATCCGTCGCGCCCAAAAGCAGAAGGTCCCCTACATGCTGGTGGTCGGCGACGACGAGGTCGCGGCCACATCTGTCTCTGTGCGTGACCGCCACGCAGGTGACCAAGGTGCCATGTCTCTCGCCGACTTCGCCGCCAAGTTCGCAGGCGAGATCAGCTTCCCTGCGCTATAAGACTACTTCTCTAAGTCCTTGATCGCCGACACTAAGAACTTAGTCACATCGCCTGCCACTACCGAACGGCGACCGATTTTTGCCTCGGCTTTCACGCCGGCTTCGGCATGCAGATAGACACCCGCCACTGCCGCGTCAAAGGGTACCATGCCCTGGGCCAGCAGACCACCGATCACCCCAGCCAAGACGTCTCCAGTGCCTGCCTTGGCCAAGGCAGCAGTACCATTTGAGACCTTGATAGTGGTTTGGCTATCACAAATCACTGTATCCGGCCCTTTCGCGACCACTACTGAGCCGGTGACTTGGGCCAAGGCCTTGGGCGTGTTAACCTCGACGTTTTGGTAGAGGCGCAACAGCTCGCCCCCGTGTGGGGTAAGGATGGTCGGGGCCAAACGCTGTTGCAGGGCCTTGACCATGCGTTTGTTGTCAATGCAGTTGAGGGCGTCGGCGTCAAGCAGCAGAGGGGAGGGAATCGACTCAAGCAGCTGCTCAACGAAACGATGGGTGCTCTTCTGTACCCCGATTCCCGGACCGCAAACCACTGCGTTATAGCGTCCGAGCAAGGGCTCGATCTTCTTTAGATCCTGTTCATCAAAAAAATCGCCATCGCCCATCGCCAGCACCGGAATCGACTGGAGTTGGTTCTTCCCGAAAGGCGCCGCTTCGGCGGGCATTCCCAGCAAGGTATAGCCAGCGCCGGATCGTGCGGAGGCCCTGGCGCAAAGGATCGCCGCTCCGGGATACCCATAAGACCCTGCAAGGATGAGCAAAGCCCCGCGGGTATATTTGTTGGCGTCATCAGCAATCGGTGGCAATGTGGGAAAACGATACATAGTGCAAGTATATCATGCTTTGACAGGGAGTAAGCCAAGAGCAGCTAGATTAGGCGCATTGGCATAATCGCAAAAGGAGAGGTCGGCTTCCCTGCGCAAGGCCTCCCAATCTGTCATCGAAGCCTCATCCAAAACCGCTGCTGTCACCATACCAGCTGCTTTAGCGCTACAGAGGCCCTTAAGCATATCCTCATAAACCAAACAATGTTCGGGTTTGATGCCAAGCCGCGCAGCCGCAAACAGATAGACGTCCGGGCGTTCTTTGCCGACCCCTACTTGGTCGGCGCTTGCCACATAATCAAAGAGTCCAGCGATTTGCAAATGCTCAAGGGCCACCCGGTATAATCGCGGCGTCGAAGAAGTCGCCACCGCCAACTTGGCTCCAGCCGCCTTCAAAGTCCGTAGATAGGCCCCGGCCCCGGCTTTGAGCTCGATCCGTTCGGCGTAGGCCTGCTCGACCATAGCGAACCACTCTTCGCATAAAGCCGCAGGGTCCTCCTTAAGCTGGAAACGTTTGACGGTATAGGCGGAGGCCTCGGCAAAACTCATGGTGGCGATATGAGCCCGATAGTCACTGGGTACCGCAAAACCACGCTTGGCCAAAAAATCCTTATCCACCTGTGCCCACATCGCCGTGGAATCGAACAAGGTGCCGTCAAGGTCAAAGATGCAAGCGTGAATTTTTTTCATGATATACCGAATAGCGAAGATTTGGTGCGCCGTCGGGGACTCGAACCCCGGACCTTAGGATTAAGAGTCCTCTGCTCTACCAACTAAGCTAACGGCGCACAAACGCAGGCATTAGTATACCTTAAAGTCACGCTTTTATGTTACAATTTTGCTGGTTGCGTGTGGGGATGTAGCTCAGCTGGGAGAGCATCAGGTTCGCAATCTGAGGGTCGTGGGTTCGAATCCCATCATCTCCACCAATTCTTTCCTATCAAACATGTTCAAGGCTCATAGGGGTGTCGCTTGGTTGCGAGTTCCGCAGCCGCGTGTTGACCACCAGGAGGGTTAAGGCATCTGCGGCGAGGACTGTCTGAGCAGGCGAACCCGTCTCTCGTGAGTCCTACTAACGCGTTTAATGCTTCATTCGCGAACGTGCCCGTGATTTGCGTGCTCCGTATTTCGAGCCCTGGCGCGCATTCTTGCGCAAGCGCTCCAAAACCGCGCTTTCCTCGCTACCCTCAACCTGGGCCCGCAAGCTAATAATCTTGTCACGCAGGTCGGCCGCTCGATCGAAATCCATATCAGTGGCCGCCGCCGCCATCTCGTTTTCCATCGAGTCAAGGATGCGCAAGGCCTCACCACGTCCCAGCCCAGCCAGCTCCTCGGCCAAGCTCTGAGGATCTTTGCTGGCTTTCGCTTCTGAACCACCGCCAAGCCCACCTTCCTGGTCATCGATGAAAGACATGATATCGCTGACGGCTTTGTGGATAGTAGTCGGCTCGATGCCGTGTTCACAGTTGAATTCGGTCTGGATCTTGCGCCGCCGCCGGGTCTCGTCGATTGCCCTTTTCATAGAATCCGTCAAGGCGTCTGCGTACATGATCACCTTACCGCTGACGTTGCGTGCGGCCCGCCCGATAGTCTGGATCAGCGAACGGTAGTTGCGCAAGAAGCCTTCTTTATCGGCGTCCAGGATCGCTACCAGAGTGACTTCGGGGAGGTCTAGTCCCTCGCGCAGCAAGTTGATCCCGACCAACACGTCAAACTTACCCAAACGCAGATCGCGCAGGATCTCGACCCGCTCGACCGTACCGATGTCCGAATGCATATAGCGGGCGTTGACATCGTTGTCAAGCAGATAGTCAGTCAGGTCTTCGGCCATTTTCTTGGTCAAGGTGGTAATCAGTACGCGCTCCCCCGCCTGGGCATGTTCTTTCGCTTCGGCGATGATATCGTCGACTTGGCCGCGGATTGGCCGCACCTCGATCTCTGGGTCAAGCAGACCGGTCGGACGGATAATCTGTTCGACCTTGGCCTCTGCTACTTTGAGTTCATAGTCTCCCGGTGTCGCACTGACATAGATGAATTGGGGGATGCGTGCCTCATATTCGTCAAAACGCAGGGGCCGGTTGTCCAGCGCCGAGGGTAGACGGAAGCCATGCTCGACCAGGGTCACCTTGCGCGAGCGGTCACCTTCGTACATGCCACCGATCTGCGGCACGGTAACATGACTCTCGTCGATGATACAAAGGAAGTCCTTGGGGAAATAGTCAATCAGAGTCCAAGGTGGCTCGCCTGGCTTACGTCCATCCAAATGCCTGGAGTAGTTCTCGATACCAGAACAGAAACCCATGGTGGAGAGCATCTCAAGGTCATAGTTAGTGCGCATTTGCAGACGTTGGGCCTCTAATAATTTGCCTGCATCGGTAAACTCCATAGTCCGTCGTTCGAGTTCGTCCTTGATGGTGTCCAGAGCGTGGTCGATCTTACCGCGCTCGGTCACATAATGTGAGGCTGGCCAAATCGGCGTGTTCTGAAAAGAGGAGAGTTCTTCTCCCGTCACCTTGTCGACCTCTGAGATGGCCTCGATCTCGTCGCCGAAAAACTCCACGTGCAAGGGGTTCTCGGCATAGGGCGGAAAGATGTCAACACTGTCGCCACGCACTCGGAAAGTCCCACGTAGGAGTTCGTAATCGTTACGGTCATACTGGATGTTGATCAAGTCCTCAAGTAGGGCGTCGCGATCGTAGCCTTCCGCCTTATCTAGGAACACTGCCATCCCGGCATAGTCCTGGGGCGACCCGATACCATAGATACAGGAGACGCTCGCTACCACGATCACATCATTGCGGCTGAGCAATGAAGAGGTAGCTTGATGGCGTAATTTCTCGACCTCCTCGTTAATCGAGGCATCCTTTTCAATGAAAGTGTCGGTTTGCGGCACGTAGGCTTCTGGTTGGTAGTAGTCATAGTAAGAGACGAAATAGACGACTGCGTTGTGAGGGAAGAACTCTTTGAGCTCTGCCGCAAGTTGGGCCGCTAAGGTCTTGTTGGGAGCCATTACCAAAGTCGGTTTTTGTACGGCCTCTATCACCTTTGCCATAGTGAAGGTCTTGCCAGAACCAGTCACCCCAAGCAGGGTCTGATAGCGCAGACCTTGTTCGACTCCCTCGACCAACTTCGTGATTGCTTGGGGTTGATCCCCTGCTGGCTCATAGGGGGATGTCACCTCCAGTCGTTTTTGGAAACGTGAAGTCTTGCGGATACCTTCAAGGGCTGATTCCTTCATAACCTTATGTTAGCGATATTCACAACACGGCGGCCTGGTTCTTCAGGCTGCGTTCAAAATCTAATGGTTTCTTAACAGAGCAAGCTCAAGATAGCGCTGCTGGTTCAGCTTGGCTTAAGCCAAGCTCTTTCTCGCGCAACTTGATTAGCTGGTCGATGGTGATGAAGCTATAGCCCATCTTCTTCAGTTTGGGGATGATGACCTTGGTGGCGGCCAGGGTCTCCGAGCGGTCTCCGCCGCCGTCATGCATCAGCGGCACCGAACCTGAGCCGATCTTTTTTACCCCATTGACCACCCGGCTGACAATCTTGTTCACACCTGGCCGTAGATAGTCGCCAGTGGAGATATTCCAGCCGACATAGGCAGTGATGGTGTTGCCGATGCCTTTGATCGCCTTTTGATCAAGCCAGCCGCCGGGCGGACGCAGATAGGTGGTGGTCACGCCAGTCGCCTGTTTAATCGCCTCGACACTTTCGACCGCCATTTGCTTGGCCCCGGTCGGACTTAAGCGGCTCAGATAATGGCTTGGTGAGTGATTATAGGAATGTGAGCAGAGTTCCATACCTGCATCAACCACCGCTTTAGAGACATCCGGGTACCGTTTAACCTCGCTGCCTATTTCAAAGAAAGTCGCCTTAACGTCATTATCTTGGAGAATCTTCAAGAGCTTCTTGGTATAGGTCGGACTTGGGCCGTCGTCATAAGTCAGACAAACCACTTTCTCTGGCCCGCTGGTTTGAGCAGAGACATCTGTAACGACCTGGGGCTGCATCGCGAAAGGCTGGCTGCCACCGGCGATACCATTGCGGCCTGTCTGGGTTAGGATGTGAAAGGTGTCCCTATAAAAATAGATGTCCTTGCCCTTAGTCACAAATTTCCATGTCCAGGGAATAACTTGTCCGCCGCTGGCTTGTGTGGTGAGCGCATCGGGGCTAACCGGTGTTTGAGAGGCACTAATAGCTGGCGCCTCAGACCTATTCGTGTTTTGTTGGGGGCTTTTCCTAACTACTAACAAAACGATGAGGAACGCTGCCGCCGCGACTAACAAAAGCGCGATTAGAAGCACCCAAAGGTGATGACCTTTCCCCACCTGGTGGCTTTTACTGTGTTGGCCCTCTACCTCTGGTAAATCAATGGTGCCTGCTGCGTGTTTGGGCGCCTGGGCTAAAGGTTTTGGTGAAGACATCTTACTTAAGGCCTAATTCGCTTTTCCGTATCTTTATCAACTGGTCGATGGTGATGAAGCTATAGCCCATTTTCTTCAACTTGGGGATAAGCTTCTTAGTGGCGGCAAGGGTCTCCGAACGGTCTCCCCCTCCGTCGTGCATTAGGATAACCGAGCCTGATCCGATCTTCTTCACCCCGTTGAGGGCGGTTTGGTATATCTTGTTAGCTCCTGGCCGTTGCCAGTCGTCCGTATCGATGTTCCATCCGATATAGGCGGTGATGATACTACCGATACCCTTAATAGCGGTTGCATTGAGGTTTCCACCGGGTGGACGCAGATAGGTGGTGGTCACGCCAGTCGCGTCCTTGATGGCCGCAACTCCTTCTTCGGCCATTTTCTTGGCTTCCGCTTCACTTAGTTTGTTGAGGTAATGACTTGGTGAATGGTTATAGGAATGTGAACAGAGTTCCATACCTGCAGTCACGACATCTTTGCTGACGCTGGGGTAGTTCTTCACTACGTTACCGATCTCAAAGAAGGTCGCCTTGACTTTGTTTTGTTGGAGGACCTTAAGTATCTTCTGCGTCCAGTCTGGGCTCGGACCGTCATCATAAGTCAGACAGACCACTTTTTCCTTACCTTTGGTCTCAGCAGAAATGTCCTTCATGATTTGTGGCTGCATTTTGATGTATTCGTTTTCAACAACGGTCTGTCCGCTGATATCGCCGGTTTGAGTAGCACCCTCACCGTCTTTACCGATTTGAGTTAGGACATGAAGAGTCGAATTATAGAAATTGAACTTGTTACCCCCGGCGATTTGCCAAGTCCAAGGAATCACTTTGCTGTTCGAACTCGTCACTGGCTCGGTATCATCAGAACCATTCTTACAGGTAATCACTGCGCCATCGGGTACCACCTGGTTAAGATCGCTGACCGAGACGCCGTTATCGAAAGCCTGCCAGGACGCCCCGGCTCCTTTGGTCAGAATCGTTCCGGTTACCGCGAGGAGGTTACCATTGTTGGCTTTAAGATAACCATCGCTCTGTAATTTCGCGTAAGTGGTATTGGCCGGCACGGATATTTGCCTGCCTTCTACACTAATGCTGATACTGCGGAAGTTCAGGTACCACACGATACCTATGGCGATCAGTAACAGAATGAGCAGGCTAAGCAAAACAGATATGGCCTGCTTTTTGTGGGACTTCCGACCAAGCGGAGGGAGCTTCGGCTCTTTTTGCGGCTTTGTATGGTAGTCCGCCGGACGCCGTGGCGCCGTCAGAGGATTTATCTCATGTGAAAAACCGCTGTTGTGAAGCTGGGTCATTTTCCTCTTCGTTTACACAAGTCCAACTAAGGGCTTAGGCGCGCATAATCTTATCTTATGGCTGCTCCCGTCAAGGCCTGACCAGGTTCGACAGATCATGCCGCCTAAGTTACCTACGATTATACTTAAAAGCCCCTTTCGCTTTATTAAGAAACTTCCGTCTCCCCCGCTGTCTTTTTCAGCAAATCCTCGGTAGCTGCTCCCCGGCAAGATTGTCGATAATCCGCGTCGAACCAAAGGCTGTGCGTAAATATGCCTTGTTCTTTTTCCCTTCTGTTACTTCTCCGATCAAGGCTGCATCGGCCGGCATTAATGACAATATTTCAGTCGCGCATTCAGCGCTGCAAGCGCAGACGATCTTCCCTTCGTTCGCGACTTGTAAGATATCAAGACCAAGGGTCTCACAAATTGCCTCGACTTCAGGTTTAACTGGTATCTTCTCTTCGTCGATATAGATATCGACTTTTGACTGCTGACAGAATTCATTCAAGGTCGCAGCAAGTCCGCCGCGCGTTGGATCGCGAAAGGCGTGAACGCCTTGTTTTGTCTTCACTGCTCCTGAAGCACCTACGGCTTTGATAATATCCTGCATCATCAGGTTAAGCGGTGCGGCATCAGAGCTGAGTTTTTGGCTCAACTTAAGACGGTCAGCCATGATCGCGATACCATGGTCACCTAAAGTACCAGAAAGAATCAGTTTATCGCCAGGCTGAAGGTTTTGTCCGCCTATCTTATAAGGCCGTTGATAGATTCCAATGCCTGTGGTGTTGATGATGATCCCGTCTATCTCCCCATGCCCCACTACTTTAGTGTCGCCGCTGACTATTTGAACCTGGGCTTTTGCAGCGGTATCTGCGATACTTTGGGCGATTCTCTTTAAATCAGCCAAGGAAAAACCCTCTTCAATGACAAAAGCAACGGTGAGATAACGAGGATAGGCGCCACTCGTTGCAACATCATTGACTGTTCCACAGACTGCGAGGTGGCCGATATCCCCACCGTTAAAAAAGGCTGGGGTAATAACAAAACTATCGGTGGAAACAGCGATGTGATTGCTGTCCATACCGATATCTGCTGCGTCATTACCTTGATTAAGATATTTGCTTTGATAGGCTGAGAAGAATATCTGATCAATTAGTTTTGCGGTTAGCGATCCACCACCACCGTCGCCTAGTTGTACTACTTCATTTTGCATACTTAGTACGGGCCTTTCTAAAAAAAGATTTAAGTATCGCGGCAGATTCGTCGGCGAGAATGCCGGAGCGCACATCAAAACGATGGTTTAAACGCTGGTCTTGATGAATTTGATAAAGGCTACCAAGAGCACCTGCTTTTGGATCACAAGCTGCAAAAACGCAGGTGCGTATCCGTGCTTGGTGCATCAGCCCCGCACACATTAAACAAGGCTCAAGACTTACATACACATCACAACCGAGTAATCGCCAGCTTTTCAATTTTCGCGCCGCTTGTAGGATTGCGCGAAATTCTGCGTGAGCAGATGGATCTTGATAGTGTTCACGTAAGTTGAATCCACGCCCGACGATATGCCCCTCACAGACTACTACCGCACCAACCGGCACTTCTCCGATTGAAGCGGCTTTTTGTGCCTGATCAAGGGCTTTTTGCATATAGTGTCGGTCATTATGTATCATAGTTACCATCGATGCTTCGTTGGCGGAGAGAGGGGGATTCGAACCCCCGGGCCCTTATGGGTCAACGGTTTTCAAGACCGCCGCATTCGACCACTCTGCCATCTCTCCAGGTGGACTATTGTAACGTATTGTGACAAAGTGAAAAATATATACCTTTGATATCCTGCTTTAATGCCTTACTTAAAGCAAAACGAAGGTATTGCTCCTGCATTTTTAAATCAGCGGAGATCAGCGAGTTTTTCACCCAGACCCTTATTTTTCCTTTTTCGCCTGGTATAAAGACAACATTATCAATATATTGTCTTTTTTGGGAAGGCAATAAAGCGAGAAACTCTTGTTTGGCCTTTACCCGCGACGCGCTTTGCTTGCCACCTAAACTCTCTAATAAAAGTCCATATTGTTCTTGTAGGGAGGCTTTCATTTAATTAAGGTTGACCGGCATCATTAAATAGATGAAACTGGTTTTTTCGTCGGCTTCTTTAAGAACACCAGGCTTACCAGGGGTTTGGGTATCAAACTCACAAGTCTCAGCAGAAACACTTGAAAGCCCATCAAGAATGTATTGATGATTAAAGCCAATCTCGATGGCCTCCCCCTGTTGTTCACAGTCAAGACTTGCGGTTGCTTCACCAACATCTTGGGTATTCGCAAAAGCAGTAAGTACGTTATCCTCTATCTTAATACGTATTGCTGTATGTTCAGCAGCAAGGATGGAAACCCTTTTAATGGCTTCAAGAAAATCTTTCGTTTTGATTTTAGTGCTCGTAAGGGAAGTATCTGGAATAATTTTATTATAGTCAGGATAATTCCCCTCGATTTTACGTGAGATAAAAGAGGTATTACCAAAGCTGAAAATAATTTGGTTCTTGGCTTCCCCAATAGTTAGGGTATCGCTATTCTCTAAGGCAAGACGGCTGACTTCTTCGATTACTGCCCCGGGGATGATTAAATTCATACTTTGTTGAGAAGCTGTTTTTATTGAGTAAAGAGAAAGCCGAAAAGAATCTGTTGCTACAAAACTTGTTTCCTCGGGCTTAACCGTTAAACAAACACCATTAAGGATAGCACGCGTTTCGTCTTTTGAAACAGCTTTTACCACCCGATTAACCGCCTGACTAAACATCTGGCTTTCGATACTCACCGTTTTTTCTGTGGCTGTTGCAGGAAATTCAGGAAAATCATCAGCACTCATCGTATGCAGATTAAAAACCGCGCCGGTTGTGAGAACATTTGCTTGGTTATTATTTTGTTCAAAAGTTACTGCCCCATTTGGCAAGCTTTTAATAATATCAAGAAAAAGTTTTCCTGGAACGATGGTCTTGCCAAGACTTTCAACGTTAGCAGAAACGATAGTCTTGATAGAAATTTCAAGATCGGTAGTTTTAATGATTAAACCATCATTTGAAGCCTCAACATAGATTCCGCTGTAGATAGGAATCGCGCCTCTCGCCATGATGCCCTTAGAAACAATATTAAGCGCCTTTGACAAGGCCGTCTTTTCAATAGAGAATTTCATCTGCTCTCCTTTTATAAAGTAGTTATAAATAATAGTTAATAACTATAAGTCCTGTGAGATTGTGAGTTTTATCAAACCTAAACCATTACTTATGCGTATATATTTTTTTAATCTGTGAGATTTTTTTAGCTACACCCAAACAAAAAGGCTTAAGCTAAGAATTTCTTAATAATCTCACAAGGTTTTCTATCTCCGCCTTTTTCTGTGGGTTACTCATATAGTTTTTTATAATATTTTTCTTTGCGTACATCACCGCAGTGTGATGAAAGCCGCCAAAAGCATTACCAATATCTGGAGTCGAAGCAGAGGTTAGCACAGTACTCAGATACATCGCTATTTGTCTTGCTGATGAGATATCATGCTTTTTTGACTTACTAAGAAGTTCATTATGCGTGACGTTAAAATGTTTTTCTACGGCTTTTTGGATCTCCTTGATTGAGATTTCCTTACTTGTGTGGGAGAAAGAACCTTTGATCACACTAGCAACCGTTTTAAGGTCAAATTTTTGATAGTTTTGGTCACCACGCCGACTCTTATAGAAATAAACCAAATTCATCGCAGCGCTATCAAGTTCGCGCATGTTCGGCCCAGAGAGGCCGATGATATATTCGATTATTTCATTATCGAGCTTAAAATTATTAATACGGAGGGTGTTGCAATAATAATCCTTGAAATTGTTGAAGATTGCTACTTTCATCTCAAAAGTTGGCTTTTGTATATCTGCTGTGATTCCCATTGCAAAACGTGAGGTATAACGCTCGTCGATATCAATTTCCGAAGGAGAACGGTCAGCGCTTAAAACGATTGCCTTATTATGCATGATGAAATTGTTAAATAGTTCGAAGAGCATATTCGTCGTCTCAACTTTACCTTCAAGTTGTTGAACATCGTCAAGTAGGAAAACGTCATAACTAAAATATTTACGCCGGAAACGGTCGTAACTATGTGAAGCGCCGGCTTCAATATATTCATTGACAAAGTCTATAGTAGCCTCATAACAGACCTTAAGATGAGGTAGATAACGGCGAATATAATTATATATAGCAAAAAGGAGATGGGTTTTACCAAGCCCAGAACGACCATAAATAAAAAAAGGATTAAGTCCAGCGCCTGGCGCGCCAGCAACGCCGAGGGCAGTGTCATAGGCGGTGCGGTTTGATTCTCCAACCACAAAATTCTCAAAAGTCTTGTTAGTGATTAGAGGAGGTGTTGTGTCTTCTTTATTTTTAGAAGGAAAGATTGTGGAAAAAGTACTGGTGTCTTGCTGGGAGGCTTTATTAGTTGTCTGCGTTTGAGCTTGTTGGGAGTCCTGTTCGTTTTCGATGATGACGGACACATCATAAGGTTCACCGAAGATGATTTGTAAGGAGTCAGTGATAAATTTCTTATAATGTTTTTCTGTCCATTGTTTGGCGATTACTAATTCAGTGCCAAGAAGCAAGATATGGTTTTCAAGGCTAATCGGGTGTAGATTAGCCAAGATGCCCTGGGCTCGGGAAGATTTAGTCTCATCGATTTCTGCGAGCAAATCAAGTATTTGCTGCCAGGTGGTTTTAAGAGGTGTGCTTATTTGATCGGACATTATCGATATAGTTTACACCGGAGTTCGTAATAATTCTTTTTTTATTAGGTGTACGTTCAATAAATCCTTGGTTCTCTAATTTTTTTAGGGTCCTAAAAGCTGTCGCCGTGCTGATTTTAAAGGCTCTAGAGAGATCGGTAGGTCCAGCCACGGCGTTATCGTAGATAAATTCAAGGGCGGACACTTCATTTGTTTTTAAGGAAAGAACAGATGAAGCGGAAAGGCTAAAACCGGAATTTTCTTGTAAGTGAGGTGAAACCGTTAAATGGGTATGGTTTGATGAAGTAGCTTGGCTGGTTAGGGCAATGGTGATAACCGCGCCAGAAACGGCGTTGTCATCAATCAAGAGATAGCCACCAGAAGTCTGTAAAAACTCATTAACGATAGGAAAACCTGATCCGACCCCTTTGATATAGCGTTTCATCTCTTGACTGGCCGAGGTTACTCCAGGTTCAAGCACCTGTTCTTTTTTCCTGATGCCAGGGCCTTGGTCGGAGAAACGGATGGTGTTTCCGCCTTCGAGGATAGAAACCGTACATTCAAGGAAGTGCGCGTGGATGAAGTTCTCAGCGATTTCATGGATGACGGTAAAAGGCAGACGGCCACCGAGCTCCTTTGCGGAACGATAAGTTGTGTCAGCAATGTTTTCAATGAAAGCTGAAATATCGCTTTCCTCGATTTCCACTACTCGAGGAGCAGCCAACATCGAGTCATATACGGCAATACGTGCGGAATGGACACTTTCAGTAGAGGGCACCATATTAATATTTGGGCTATCTAGGGGCATTTCAGTATTATAGGCTTTTAACAAAGTAATTCACAGATATTGCCGAACAACTTCTCCTATCTACGTTGCGAAACATCTATGAAATTGGATAAAAAGAAACAATTTTGAAAAATGGCGAAAAGAAAACACGTATGAATACAGGTAGTTTCTAAGAAACTCACAAAAAATTTAACAGCTGTGAAAAACTATCTTCAAAAGTAAAAAACCTACCCTGCTTCTTTGTGAGTTTGTGTGAGATATTCCTAAAAAGCCACAAACACGATGCCTACCTGGTACGGAGTATCGTGTATAATGATACTTTCTGATTAGCAAGAAGGACTGAAGAAGATGAAGAGAACTTATCAACCAAATAAGCGTAAGCGTGCGAAGTGTCATGGCTTTCGTGCGCGGATGGCAACCAAGGGTGGTCGTCGGGTTTTGGCGCGCCGGCGCCTTAAGGGTCGCAAGCGTTTGACTGTGGCTGGCTAAGGCGGAGCATGCGCAAAACGCTTAAGAGCAAACAGCGTATCAACGAGGTTTTTAACGCCGGGAAGAAGATCAGTTCTCCCGGCGTTGTTCTTTTTTGGTCTCCCGCCGATCAATATTGTCATGCAGTCCTTGCTGGCAAACGTTTGGGTAGTGCACCAAAACGAAGCCGGGCGAAACGGCGTTTGCGCGCTGCCTTGGCTGATCTCCAGACCTTGCCCAAGGCAGAGGTCGTGTTGTTGGCGACCAAACACACGGTTGGTCGGCCTTTCGGGGAGCTGCAGCGTGACCTAGGTAGCGCTTTCGACAAACTTGCGAATAAGTTAAAATACAGCTAAGACAAAAGCATATAAACGCTGAAGAAGGGTCTGTGTTAAGTTTCTTGAAGGTTGTGCCGCGCAAAGTCGGTATGTTGCTTGTGCTGTTCTATCAAAGGTGTATTTCACCGGCGCTTGGACCATGCTGTCGTTTCATGCCGACCTGCTCGGAATATACGCGCATCGCCATCAACCGTTTCGGCCTTCTTCGTGGAGGCTGGCTTGGCCTGAAACGTATCATACGTTGCAACCCCTTCTGTCACGGCGGATATGATCCGGTTCCGGATCAGCTATAAGAAGGAGCTGCCATGTGGCAAGTACTGACAGAATGGGTTTTTGATGCGATCCAGTGGGTAGAGAGCTGGTGTGGTGACTGGGGCCTTGCCATCATCATCATCACGATCATTTTCCGCTTGTTGATCTACCCCATCACCCGTAAACAGTTCCGGACCAGCTACAAGATGCAGAAGCTGCAACCACAGATCAAGGCAATCCAAGAAAAATATGCCGGAGACCAGCGCCGCATCCAAGAAGAAATGCAGCGGATATACAAAGAGGCGCATTTCAACCCCCTGGCCGGTTGCTTACCGATGATCTTACAGATGCCGATCTTCATGCTGCTTTATAATGCCCTGCTGCAGCTAAGTAATGGCTCCCTGGCCCCGGGGGTTACACCGACTTTCTATAACATCATGCCCAACCTTGGCTTGAAGCCAAGTGACGCCTTTGCGGCGATTATGACCAACCCAAGCGGTTTCGGCGACGGTCTGATTGCCTTCCTCCCCTATTTGATCTCCCTTTTGATTTTCGGCGCTTCGATGATTGTACCAATGCTTTTAATGAACAACAACCAAACCCAGCAGAAGTCCACTCTAATTATGATGTTGGTAATGACCGCAGTGATGCTCTGGATCGGCTGGTCGGCCCCGGCTGGCGTACTTTTGTATTGGGATGTCTCTTCTATCATCGGTGTGGCCCAGCAATTCGGTTCACGTGCTATCCTCAAACACGAGGATGAGCACAAAGCCGAGGAGATGGTAGACGTAACCCCCGTTAAAGTCTCGGTCGACCGCAAAGAACATAAGGCCAGACCTCGTAAAAAAAATTAACACATTAATATATTAAGGAGCGGTCATGCTTGAAGAAGAGAAGATGGAAACAGAAGTCGATAACAATGAGACTGATTTGGTGACGCCAAAGGACGAAGCAGAGGAGGCAAATTCTGAACAGGCTCCCCTACGTACCGATCTTGACGAAGAAGAGCTCGATCATGTCGCAGATGTAATTATTGCAAAATTGCGCGAAGTCCTTGCCTACTTTGATGCTAGTGATGCGACCATTGATGAATATGAGGGTGATGATGGCGAGCTTATCCTTGACGTAAACGGCGTTGCTGATTCGCTTCTAATCGGAAAGTACGGGCGCAATCTCGCGGCCTTGCAGTCTTATCTGATTGCTGCTTCTGTGAAAGAGCTTGGTTTCCGTTATCCTTTTACCGTAGACATAGAAGGTTATAAAAGCCGGATCTATCAAAGGTTGGAACAGCTTGCCCTCAACACCGCGCGCAAGGCTAAGAAAGTAAAGGGGCCCGTGCGTATGAAACCGATGCGGCCCGCTGACCGGAGGATCATCCACCGGGTTTTGACTGATGACCCTGAAGTGACTACCGAGTCTGAGGGTGAGGGCATGCGGCGCCATGTTGTGGTGATTTATTTAGGTAACGATGAATGAGCCTATCTTAGACAAGCATCTGCACTATGTTTTAGAACAAAACGCGAAATTAAACCTCACTGCAATCCGCGACTTTGTTTCTGCGAGACTGCTGCATCTTGAAGACTCCTTAAGCGCCCTACCTGAAGTTAACGAAGCTCCTGGTGGGGCGCTTTGTGATATAGGTAGTGGCGCAGGGTTTCCTGGTATACCGCTTGCAGTGATGGCCCGTCGCAAAACGGTTTTAGTCGAAGCTTCGCGCAAAAAAGCCGCCGTTCTGCAAAAGTTTTTGGAACAGGAAGATTTGGCGAAGCAGATTACGGTTATCAACCAAAGGGTTGAGGAATTCAGTAAGGTACTTTCTAAGGCTGATTCCTTTAGCGTAGTAACTGCACGCGCTTTGTCAAACTTGAGTTCTCTACTAGAATTAGCATCACCACTTCTAAGCATGGGCGGCGTTTTTGTTGCATATAAAGGTAAGCATTGTCTTTCTGAAGTAAATGACGCTAAAAACATCCTTGATATTCTTGGCTTCAAATTTAAATCAAAGCGTGAGTTTTTTCTTTCGGACAATGTGACCAGCCGAGTGGTCTTAAGCTACGAAAAAGTTAGAGAAGCGCGCATTAAACTGCCACGCAGGAACGGCCAAGCTCAAAAGCATCCCCTGAAATAGCGCTGAATAAGCTGTTTGTGGCGGGGATTTACTTGTTTTAGCTATAACATATATCATTCACCGTATTGTGTTCCAATCAATCTTTCTTAAACTAAACTTTTCACGTGAAAAGTTTTACAATAAGTTATACTGAAATTAGCTAAACGAAGGAGAAAGCATGATCCTTGACAATGAATGCGTATTTTGTAAAATCATCAGCGGAGAACTTTCTAGCAACAAAGTTTATGAGGACGAATCAGTTTTAGCTTTTGAAGATGCTAACCCGCAAATGCCTCATCACGTTTTGCTTATTCCCAAAGAGCATTATGCAAGCGTTGCCGATGGTGTTCCAGAAGTGCTTTTAGGTAAACTTCTCGCTGCAGCACCGAAAGTTGCGCAAATCTGTGGTATCGATCAAACTGGTTATCGCATCTGTATCAATACAGGTGATGATGCGAGGCAGACCGTACATCATCTTCATTTACACCTACTCGGCGGAGCCAAGATGCCTATCAATATGGGTGCGGTAGATTAAAGTTTTCACGTGAAAACTTTAGGAGGTAAAGTGAAACCCAATAAGAACATAGCTATTATCAACCAAAAAGGCGGTGTAGGCAAATCAACGACAACGATAAACTTGGCCGCTGCCCTTGGCGACGACTCAAAGAAAGTCCTAATCGTTGACCTTGACCCTCAAGGTAATAGCACAAGTGGCTTAGGCATCGACAAGAGCATCGTCCAAGCTTGTGTATATGATGGTCTGATAAACGAAGTTCCGGCTAGGGATTTAATTTTAAGTACTAATACGAAAAATGTCGATATTATGCCTGCCACAATTAATCTTGCAGCTGCCGAAGTTGAGTTGATAAGTCAAACTGCGCGGGAATTACGTTTGAAAGAGTTGTTGCAGCCGGTCGTGCAAGAATACAATTTCATTCTTATTGATTGTCCTCCCTCTTTGGGGCAGCTAACTATTAATGCGCTTACTGCGGCAACTGATATCTTGATTCCAATCCAGTGCGAATTCTTCGCACTGGAAGGTGTGTCAAAACTTCTTGATACAGAAAAAACTGTCAAAAGTCGGCTTAATAGTGATTTGGACATTCTAGGCGTCTTGCTTACAATGTATAACAGTAGAACAACCTTGTCAAAACAGGTTGTTGAGGAAGTGCGTAAATACTTTGGTAATAAAGTTTTCGATACTATGATTCCCAACACAGTGCGGCTTGCCGAGGCTCCAAGTTATGGTCAATCGGTTCTCGAGTATGATTCCTCGGGAAAAGGTGCAAATGCGTATAGATCTCTTGCCCGTGAAGTTCTAAGGAGAGCATAATGGCTAAAGGCGGACTAGGTAAAGGATTGAATGTCCTGCTCAGCGAGGCGTCTGCGGAGAGCGGCGCGAACGTTGATTTTTTAGAGATAGACATAAAGAAGATAAGCCCGAATCCTTACCAGCCAAGAAGCAACTTCGACGAAGACAAAATAGAAGAACTAGTAGCATCTATTAAAAAAGACGGTTTACTTCAGCCGATTCTGGTGCGGCCTCTACCGGACAAAGGCAAAGGCCATGCCCAATATGAGATCATCGCTGGCGAGCGCCGCTGGCAGGCCTGCAAGAAGATCGGCATGGAGACTATCCCCGCTAAGATCATGGCTTTGGATGATGTAGAGACCCAACAGATTGCCTTAGTGGAGAATTTGCAAAGAGCTAATCTTAATCCAATCGAGGAGGCTCGCGGCTATAAGCGCCTGATTGAGTTATCGGGTAAAAAGCAGAAAGATCTTGCCGAAGCCGTCTCGAAGCAACCGACCACTATCTCTAATGCCCTGCGTTTGCTTGATCTGCCCGAAGAAGTCCAGGAGTTGATGTTCGACAATAAGTTGAGCGCAGGACACGGACGTGCGATATTGTCCCTACCGGATGAAGCTGCCCGAATCAAGCTTGCCCACAAGGTCGTTGACGAAAAGCTTTCTGTGCGTGAAACCGAGAACATGGCAAGGCTTTATTCGGTACAAGGGATCGAAAGGGTCAAACGCGCACCTGCCCCGCGCTCTTTTAAGATTGCGGCAAGGAAGCTCCGCCAGGTCTTGGATACTAACGTGCGTGTCAAGAGCCTTAGGGGCAAGAACAAGATAGAGATCGAATTCAAAGACGAAGAGGATCTCGACCGACTGCTTACTCGTATGGTCTCATAATATTAATATATTGCTATCATCTTGAGTCCTTCAACAGACAAAGCGACTCAAGATGATAGCTTTGGGGAAAAAGGTCAAAGGGCCGTAGTTGGCGCAGCCTATAGCCATCTTGCAGGAAGTGCGTGAGATCCCGGGCCAAGCTGCTTGGGTTGCAGGAGATATAGATCAGGTAGCACGGCCGCGCATCCAAGAGCAGGGCACGTGCGGCAGGGTCAAGGCCGCTGCGCGGCGGGTCGACCAAGATGAGTTGGTAGCGCCCCTCAAGTTTTAGTCGATGGCCGACTTCATCACCGTAAACCTGGACCTTGTCTCCAAGCTGGTTGTCTTTGAGGTTGCGGCGGAGGTCCTGTAAGCTAGAGGCGGTCTTCTCGATTGCCACAACATGGGCAAAGCGTTTTGCGAGTGGTAGGGTAAAGCTGCCAACACCGCAAAAGAGATCTGCGACCTGACTATCTGGGGCAAGTCCTAAGCCGTCAACCTGATGCATCACGGCCTCGACTAAGCCTTCGGCCGCAGCCGTGTTTACTTGGAAAAAAGAGGGAGCGCTAACCTTGAATCCATATCCTGCGAGCCGCTCTTGCCAATAACCGCTGCCGGCCAGGCGTTCGACCCCCCGAACCTGGCGCCGTGGGTTGACTAAGACGCGCACCAGAGAGGTCAGACCTGGTCGGGGCAGGGCATCTTGTATAACTTTGGCGAGAAGGGCGCGATCAAGCGGGGCGGTGCTTGTCCACAGCGCGAGTTCAAAGCTAGGTAGATGGAGGGCCGCGCGCGCTTGTACCCGTAACAGGTCATCACCATGCCCATGGAAGAGATAATTGAGGGCCCCGTTCAGACGTTGTGGCAGATCCTGGAGGGGAGGGGCGAGTAGGGGGCAGTGTTCAACGGGGATGACTCGGCTAGAACGGCGCGCGTGCAGGCCGAGCTTCAGCTTTCCGCAGGTGGGGGAGAGATCAAAGACCACCTTATTACGATAAGCCCAGGTTCGTTCCTGAGGGCGAATGGTCGAGACTTGCTCGGCAGCGGTGATTTTCCCGATGTGGCTGAGCGCGTCAAGTAAGGATTGCCGCTTGTAGGAAAGTTGGTCAGCATAGTCCAGGCCCGCCCAAGGACAGCCGCCGCAAATATCAATATATTCGCATATTTGAGCAACTCGTTGGCTGGAAGGCCTAAGCACCCGCAACGTCCTAGCTTCGCTATAACGTGGGTGCTCCTTGAGGATTTCAACCTCTACTAAATCCCCTGGCATGGCCCCTTCGACCAGGATGGTCTTGCCGTCGTCGCGCTTCGCGATCATCTGTGGGCCATAGCTGGGCCTTTCAATTTGCAGGCGCAAGACCTGTTTTGAATCTGACATGCAGGCATTATAGTAAAATGCGGCTCATGCTCACGCAAGATTTCCATTCTGGCTTCGTTAGCCTAGTCGCTCGGCCCAATGCCGGCAAGTCCACTCTCACTAATGCCGTAGTCGGCGACAAAGTCGCGATTACCAGCGAGGTGGCCCAGACCACCCGGCACAATATCACCGCGATCCTGACCCGTGACGATTTCCAGTTGGTCCTCCAGGACACTCCTGGCTTACACAAGCCCAAAGACAACCTGGGCCAACGTCTGAACGATTCCGCCCTGCAGGCGTTGATAGACGGGGATATGGCGGCTTTCCTGCTTGACGCCACTGCGGCTTTCGGGCGTGGTGACGAATGGGTCTTGCGTCATCTCCTGGCCTCGGGCAAGCCTTGGATCGCGGTTCTCACTAAATGCGCACTGCCCCAGGCGGCACCGGTCAAGGTCGCCGAGGCCCTCAACACCTGCCTTGGGGGTTTGTCCGCGAAGGCGCAAGCGCCCTTGCGGATAATCAAGACCAGCGCCTTAGAAGGAGAGGGGGTTGAGGAATTCATACAGATTTGCGCAGCCCAACTACCTCTTGGCCCGCTTTGGTACCCGGCTGATGCGAAGACCGGCCAGAACCTTGAGACCCAGGTCGCTGAGTTGGTACGGGAACAGGCCCTGCGCGCTACCTTTGACGAGCTGCCCCACGCCATTGGCGTAGCGCTTGACGGCATCGGCTTCGATAAGCGCAAGCAGCTCTATCGTATCTATGTAAACCTTTATGTTGAGCGCAAGTCTCAAAAAGGGCTCCTGATCGGCCGCGGCGGCGCTAAGCTCAAGCAGATCGGCAGCGCAGCCCGGCTGCAGCTTGAGCAGCTCCTCAAGGCTAAAGTCTATCTTGAGCTCCAAGTCAAGCTGCGCAAGAACTGGCGTCGCGACCTCAACCAGATAAAACGCTTCGGATACGGAACTGTCTAGTTAAAAGCACAGGCCAGTGGGGTTTTTATTGGTTAAAAAGCGTTACGGCCTAGACCTCCGTGCCAGGAAGGCCTTTTTCTTGTAGCGGCGGGGGAGGGTTGGCTGATATTGATTTGCACTACAATGAGTTAATGCAAGCAGCGATATTCATTCCGACTTATGTCGGATCTGGCCGCAAAACCAATGGGATTAACGTGACCCAGGCCTACGACCATATGACCCCTCTCAACTACCAAGGCCAGTTGCATCGTTGTCTAGCTTCTTTAGTGGCCGCGCAAGTCGAGCTGCCGGTGTATCTTTTAATCGTGGCCGAACAGGGGCTAGAAGAGGCGGCAGGCGAGAAAGTCGCGACCGTTTGTCGGCCCTATACCGAAGACCTGGCCATCACTTTAATGGACTATCAGGTGGAGACGGCTTTCCACGGGCGTTTGGCCGAGATGGGCTATGAGGACCTTGAGAAGCAGATCGGCCTTGGTAGTTATGGTGCGATCCGCAATTTCGGCCTCAGTATCGCCTGTGCCCTCAATCTTGACGTGGCGATTTGGATAGACGACGATGAGGTGGTGGAGGATCCCGATTTTGCGCGCACGGCCTGCTATGGCCTAGGCGGATTTACCCCGGACAAGGTGCCGATCCTGGTCAAGTCTGGGTATTATCTGGATAAGAGGGGTAAATATACGTCGCCGCTGAAGAGCAAGTGGTACAACCACTTTTGGACGCAGGGGGTCGCTTTCAATAAGTGGATCGAGTCGGCGATGCGCAAGGCCCGGCTCTCCAGCTCGAACAACTTGTATGGTGGCCTTTTCGCGGTACATCGGGAGGCTTTTAGCCGTGTCGCCTTCGATCCCTGGATCTCGCGCGGCGAAGATCTTGACTATCTAATTAATATATTGATTTATGGCGGAGTCGTGTTCTTCGACAACAAGTGGCAGATCAGCCATTTGCCTCCAGCCGAGGCTGACACCGTACAGCGTTTCGACCAGGACGTCTACCGCTGGATTTATGAATATCACAAGATCGAGTCCTCTAAATCCCAGTTCGACCTCTACCCGATCCGCCCGGGCAGCCTCACTCCCTACCCGGGTACTTTCCTCGATCGTCGGATCATGCAAAAAGTGCGCAGCACCTCCTTGTTGCGGGCGCTGGCGGCTCCGCGCAACCTCAAACGGGGCTATCTGCGCAGCGCCACCAAGGTGCGTTCCGAGGCGATCGCCTATGCTGAAATATTCTGCCAGAAGTACTATGATTTCCAGAAAGTCTGGCCGCTCTTGACCCAGGATATCGGCGGCGACATCCAGCTTCGGGTGTTGTTCGGCGGGACTTCTGCGGAGGCAGCGGATAGCGTTTCGCCGGGAGAGAGTAGCGAGCAAGCCTTGGTTGAGACCTATCGCGAGGAAAACCAGCACCTTTTGGACTTTGAACTAGACATGGGAGCGCTGACAAAGCATGCTGAGCATAGCGATACTACAGGGGAATCGAGCTGAACTTACCGGTTTGGGGGGCCTACTCAAGCAGGTTGAGGGCGCGGAAGTGGTCTTGGAGACAGACAGTCTGGCCGCCCTCTCCGATGTGTTCAAGAGCAATCTACCCCAGCTGCTCTTCTGCGATTTCTCACACGCTCGGCAACTGGCTGATATCTTCGCCATGGCCCCGGCCGCGCCAGCCCTGGTCGTGGTGGGTGGACGTGAGCACCAGGCTTTCCGGGCCCTGCAGTTCGGAGCCTTCGATTTCATCGCTGAGCCAGATGTCACACGCCTAGCCTTGACCTTACGTAAATACCGTCAGCTTTGTGGCTTGCGAGCATTGTAGTTCCGAACACCTAAGGACTCCTTCGAACAGCTCCGTCCGGATGGTTCCGGCACAGCTGTACGGATTTTCTTAAAACACAACGTGCCCTGCTAGGGCCGTGAATTTCCGGCAAAACCATAGCTCTGGTTTTTCATGTAAGATAAGCCTATCTTTGTTTATTTGAAGGAGAAGCTATGCCAAGTTTTGATAGCTTGATGGAATCGCACGGGGTCTCTCGGCGCGGCTTCATGAAGTTCTGCGCGGGCGTGGCTGCGACCCTGGGGCTGTCCCAGGCTATGGTACCGAAGATCGCAGACGCCGCAGAGCAGTTGGTGATCGGAACGACCAGTGGTGTTTTGGCCCCGGCTTTGTGGTTGGAGTTCGCTTCTTGCACAGGTTGCACCGAGTCCTTTGCCTCGGCCACGACCCCGGATGTCGCAACGGTGATCCTGGAGCTGATCTCGCTCAACTACAGCGAGACCCTCTCTGCTGGCGCAGGCTGGTCTTTGGAAGAGGCGATGGATCAGACCATCAATGCCACCAAGACCGTGCGCAACGCCGACGGCAGTACCTCGACCGAGCCGGTCGGCTACATCTTGATCATCGAGGGCGCCCTGATGGAGGGTTGGAACGACAACGCCTTGGTGATTGGCGGCGAGAAATCCACTGACCTGATCAAGAAGGCAGCCAAAAACGCAGTCGCTATCATCTGCGCTGGTGATTGTGCGGTCGACGGCGGCTGGCAAGCCGCGAGCCCCAATCCGGCAGGTGCTACCGGGGTCGAGCCCTATTTGAAGAAAGCCAAGGCGGCGGGGCAGCTTGATTATGACATCCCGCCGATCATCAACGTGCCTTGTTGTCCAGCCAATCCCGAGCATATCATCGCGATGCTGGTCGACTACCTGCTTTTGAACAAACTGCCCCAGCTCAACGAGTACAACATGCCCTCCGAGATCTTCGGTCAGACCATCCACGACAATTGTCCGCGGCGCGGCCATTTCGAGAACGGCGAGTTCGTTTATGAGTTTGGTTCTGAAGAGGAGAGCAAGGGCTATTGCCTTTATGCGATGGGTTGCAAGGGCCCCCAAACCTATTCGAACTGTCCTTTGGTGCGTTGGAACCGCAAGGTCTCTTGGTGCATCGAAGCCGGTGCTCCCTGTATCGGTTGTGCCCAGGCTAACCCCAATATGGCTGACCATGGTTGGGTCGATCTCAACTCTCCTTTCCTGAACCGCTTCAAGCACATCGGTATCGGCAACTTCATGTTCGACCCGACCTACTTGGCCTATGGCGTCGGTGGCTTAGTGGCCTTGGCCCTGATCGTCCATGGCTTTGGGATGCGGGCGGCCGGTCGTACGACCGGCGGCGCCGATTTCGAGACTTTCCGTCACTACGATCTCAAACACCCCGACCACCCGATCACCGACAAACCGCTGGCGGCCGAAGAGGCTTCACATCTATCTGCAGACATGCAGGATGAGGCGATCGACGAGGAGTTGAAGATCGCACAGCCGCAGCTCTATGATCCGAAAGCGGCCAAGAAGAAGGGAGCTGCGAAATAATGGCAAGCAAGAAAATCAAAATGACCTCTAAAACCTTGAGTGGCAAGGATCTGAAAGCCATCCAAGGTAGCATTGGTGCTTCTCAGATGACCCAGGGTGGCCAACAGGCGGTAATCGACCCGGTCAATCGTATCGAGGGGCATTTGCGCATCGACATGCAGGTGGAAAACGGCAAGGTTGCCGATGCCTGGGTCTCTGGGACCCTTTTCCGTGGTATGGAGCTGGTCTTGGAGAACAAGGAGCCAACTGATGCCGCCTATATCGCCCAGCGGATCTGCGGTGTTTGTCCGGTCTCCCATGCCCATGCCGCTTGTTTTGCCGGAGAGCGGGCCTATGGTATCCAGATCCCCAACGGGGCGCGTATCATCCGCAATCTCGTCGAAGGCGCACAGTTCCTACATTCCAATATCCTTTGGTTCTATAACCTCAATGCCTTGGATTATGTCAACCCCCTGGACGCCCTCAAGGCGAACCCAGGAGATGCGGTTGACCTGGCTAAGGCGGCTGGCACCGAGGTCTCCGACTTCAAGGCGGTGCAATCGCGTCTGCAGAATTTCGCCGACAACGGTCAGCTCTCGATCTTCAGTGGCAACTGGTTTGACAGCAAGGACAATGACTATGCTCTCCCGCCAGAGCTTAACCTGATTGCCACCGCGCATTATCTTGAAGCGCTTGAGATGCAAGCGGTCTCCTCTGAGATCAGCGGCATCATCGGCGGCAAGATGCCCCATATCATGAGCAGTGTGCCAGGCGGTACCACGTTCATGCCGACTGAGGACAAGCTCGCCGATATCAAGTACCGCATCAACAGGCTACACGACTGGGTGCAGAACACTATGGTGCCAGATGCCTATGCGATCGCGCCTTACTATCTTAAGACCGCTGGCACCTATGGTAAGGGCGCTGGCCGCTATGTCGCTTGGGGTGTTTTTGACACGGCAGGGCGCGAGATGGCCGGCCGTTATCTGCCCGGCGGCGTCCTTGAGGACGACCTCAAGACCTTGAGCGATCCGGACGAGACCAAGATCACCGAGACCACCGCTCGGGCTTTCTACAGCGATGACGGTACGCCGGTCAATCCGCGCCAGGGTATCACCCAGCCAGACGGGAGCCAAGCCGGGATGACCAGCGAGAGCGAGTTCGGCCACCGTGAGGGTAAATATACCTGGACCAAGGCTCCGCGCTACGGTGGCAAGCCCTATGAAGCGACTGCGCTTTCGCGTATGTTGGTTGCCTATACCCGAGCTGCGACTTCGAATTATGATCCGACTGTCTCCACCAACAGTGCCTATCAGAAAGGTCTTGCGAGCATCAAGACCAACATCGACAAGATGCTTGCGCATTTAAGCAAGTCGGCCGGCAAGACCCTGGGCGTGAGTGCCCTCCAGTCGGTCTTGGGCCGCTGGGCGGCACGGGCTGTCGAGACCCTCTATATCACCGAGCGTATGCAGGATTGGGTGGACGAGCTGATCGAGGCCATCCGCGAGGGCGACAGCAGCACTTTCGTCAAGCCCAACCGCTATGATGGCGAAGGCGCTGGTATGTGGGAGGCGCCACGCGGTGCCCTCTACCACTACGAGAAGGTCGTGGGCAACAAGATCCAGAAATACCAGATTATCATCCCTTCGACCTGGAACGTCTCGCCGCGTGACCAAAGTGGCGTACGTGGCCCGCTGGAGCAGGCCCTGATCGGGGTGCCGGTCGCTGATTTGAAGAAGCCCCTCCATGCCCTGCGCACCGTACACTCCTTTGACCCCTGTGTGGCCTGTGCTATCCATATCGCCGAACCGCGTAGTGGCCAGACCTTCGACACCATAACAACGCCGTTTGGAGGGAGGTAGAACATGGCACATTTAGCACACTACAAACAAGCCCATCCGCTACCCTTTGTCGTCACCCACTGGATCAACCTGATCAGCATGATCGTCTTGGTCTTCACGGGCTTCTACATCCACTATCCTTTCTTTCCGGGCTTCATGGGCATCGCCCGGGGCGCGCATATCTTCCTAGGTTGTATCTTAGTTATCAACATGATCGTGCGTGTGGTTCTGGCTTTCTTCGTCAAATCTGCGCCTACCGGTGGCACCCGTGAGACGGTGACTGACTATAAGACCTGGTTGCCCCAGCGCGATAATCGCCACCAAGGGATCCAGTGGATTAAGTATTACCTGTTCTTCAAGAAGACGCATCCCCTATCTGCTAAGCTGGGCGTGCCCCAGAAGATCTCCTATCTTTGCATCCCGATCCTGATCCTGATCATGGCTTTCACCGGTTGCTGCCTGTGGAGCGTGACTAACACGATCGGCCCCTTTGCCGCTTTCGTCTCCTGGTGCGGCGGTTTGATGGTGGTGCGGATTATCCACTATTACCTGATGTGGGTCTTCATCTGCTTCATCTTGTTGCATGTCTATCTGGCTAATATCGAGGGCCTGGAGCCGACCAAGTTGATGTTCCTACGCAAGGAGCATGGTGGTTTGGTGTACTCGCCGGAGGCACATGACCTGATCGGGCGTGACGACCTCAAGAAGGAGTAGCCCCTATAACATAGGTTGGTTCTTGTAGGGCCGCTACTGGAGAATTGCCAGACTGGGCACGTGGGTGACGTGCTTGGCCTGGCAATTCGCTTTATCCCCTATAATAAGGACGATGCGAAATTTCCATCCGCGTAAATTTCTAAGGCAGCTGTTTGGGAGGACGACAGCACCGGATATATCAGTGGTGATACCGGTCTACAACGCGCTACCTTATTTTCAAACTTGCCTTGACCATCTAGTCGGGCAGCAGATTGACCTTGACCGACTTGAGATCGTGGTGGTCAGTGACGGCTCGACAGACGGGAGCATCCGCCTGGCCAAGCGCTATCGTCGTCGTCTGTTCTGGCGCCAGCCTCATCTTTTCCAGATTGCCGAGCTGCCCCACTTCGGTGGTCCCGCCCTTGCCCGCAATTGGGGCATAGAGCACGCCAGGGGGCGTTACCTCTTCTTCTGTGACAGCGACGACTGGCTTAATCCCGAGGCCTGTCGCCGCCTTGTGCGACATGCCGACCGTTGGCACAGTGACACCCTGTTCGGGCGCTTTGAGACGACACAGCGCTATTACCGGGTACGCCTCTTCGAACGTAAAAACGAAGCCAAAGTTGATATCTTCAACCATCGTCTTTTCCGCACCCAGATAGCTTGCCGGTTGTTCCGTCGGCAATTCTTACTTGACAACCAGATTCGCTTTCCGGCGCAACTTGTCCTCGGCGAGGACATGTTCTTCATGATAGAGGTCTATGGCTTAGCTAAAGTTATATCAATCGCCGGGGATTATCCCTATTATCATTCTGAGGAATACGAGACCAGCCTGACCCGCAAGAATGTGACTGACCTGGCGCCGCTCAAACGTTATTTCGAACTCTGGCCCGCGCATGTGCGCAAGTACATTGATTGGTCGCGGGCCGGGGAGTTCACCTATACCAAGTTGGTCAAACATTTGGTTTTACAGCTCCAATACCTTCTCAAGTGCGGCCTATCCCTTGAGTCGGTCTTGGCGCCGGCCGCCCAGGCGGTCAAGCAGCTCTATCGTCCAGACAAGGTCAGGGCGGGTGCCTATTTTGACCTGCGCCAGAAACTCTGCGCCCAATACCTCCTACAGACAGACCACGCCCAAGCTGGATTAGTTAAAGCATTGCTCCAAGGGCCCTTGCAGTTGTCTTTTTCTGGCAAAGGGGAAGACCTGACCCTAACAGCCCAGCTGCCTGCGCCCTGGCAGGAGACCCGGTTAGAGGTTGGGGCAATCGACTTTGCTTTCTGCAAGCAGCTCAAGCTTGAGGAATGTGCGCTCGATGGTAGTGTCCTTTGCATGGCAGGGTGCGCGCGCCTAGCACCGGGTTTAGACCAAGGCGATTTGGTGATGGAGGCAGTCGTTGACAGCAAGCCGACGTCGGCTCCGCAGCAGTTCATCTCTCTTAGTACAGAAGTGGCCCCGGCGCACAGCGCGCAGGATTGTGCGCCAGATTGTACGCTCGGCCGTGACCTTGGTTTTGAGACGAGTGAACGGAGATTCTCGGCGTGCCTTGACCTGTCGCCCCTATTGGCCCAAGTCGGTCCACAGAGAGGTCTCAGTGTCCGTTTTCGCTTGGTTGTCGCAGCGGTTGATTTGAGGATAAACCTACTCGAGTCTTGCCTCGATGGCCCTGCACAAAGCTTCTTCAAGGAACAGACGAATAGCGAGCTTGATGGGGCGAGGCTTAAGACCCAGATCACAAAGAAGGAGTTCTGCCGGATCAACCTGGAAGCAACAGTAGCCACTATTTAGAGCAGGGCTGGGAAAGGCCTGTCTAAGTCCACATAGCGTTTAAGAAAGGCTTGTTGTAAGGTGGTATCAGCGGTGTCAGCGCAGATAGCCGCTACTACTGAGGTCGCATCTGGATAGAGGGGCCCAGGCGCCTCTGCCACGAAGTCGATAAAGAAGTCCCGTTCCTGTAAATATTCTGTGAGGTCAAAGGTATAGAAGTAGAGCGGTTTGTGCATCAACATGAGATCAAACATCACTGCTGAGTAGTCGACGACGCAGAGATCGGCCTGGCTTGCAGCTTGTATGGTCGACTGTCGGCTGACCCTGACTCGGGGATCCGGCGGATCGAGTTTGGAGAGGGGGTGCGCGGATAAGGTCAGATCCATGTGCTCGAAGTCAAAACAAGCGCAGAGTCGCTCGAGGGCCCGCTGTAGGCGCTCCCCCTGAAGGCGGAAAGTCGGCGCGTAAAGCACCTGCAATTTGCCTGTTCTGGTCTTTGGCGGTAACTCCGCCAAAGACCAGGCATGGGGTAGGGGGGCGCAGATGACTTGCTCACGGGGATAGCCGAATGCCTCCATCACCGAAGGAATGCAGGCTTTTGAGGAGGCCAAGACCAGGCTATAGCCTTGGTGCATATGGAGTAGTTCGGCAGTTTGGCGGCTGCGCCCACCAGGGCGGCCAAGGGCGGCAAGGCCGTATTTCTTGAGGGTGCCCATCGCGTGCCAAATCTGGATGACCCGGAGAGTGGAACGGTGCGAGAGCAAGCTGACCACGAGACAATAGCCGTCGAGCACCACGACCTGTGCCCCAGCGATGCACCAGAGCTGTTTGAACATATGCGGGAGATAGGCAAGCTTGCCGAAGAGGCCGGCTTTGATGGTTTTGCACAAAAGGACATGGGGATAGAGCCCAGCCAGGATCTTGAAATCTATGCTGGCTTGGTCGGATTGGCGACTGATCAAGCAGATCCGCCGTTTTGGGCGGCGCAGGCGGAATAACCAATAGACAAGCTGCAAGAACCCACGTGCGCAGGTCAGGATGGCTTTCTTTAAAAGGAGCAAAGCGCTTGCCAGATCCGTTCGGTGGCTTGGCCGTCGCAGGCGCCCATATAACGCTTGCGGAAAGCCTTGATTTCACTGGGGTCGAAGCCTTGGTTGGCCTTGACGATAGCTTCGGCTAGGGTAGAGCTATCCTTGATGATAGGACCGGGCACCAGTTGGTCATAGGGGTAGTAGAAACCCCGCCAGTCCAGGTAATCATCGATATCGTAGGCAAAGAACATCATCGGCCGCTCGAACAAGGAATATTCGAACATCACCGAGGAATAATCAGTGATCATCATGGCAGCGGCGCACATCAAGTCGTCTGTCTCCAAAACCGGGTCGGCATAATAAGCGAAGCCCTGGCAGTCTGTCGGAATCTCAGGTAATTTTTTAACAAAAGGATGGTGGCGAATCAGGAGACAGTAGTGCTGGTCAAGTTGATGTCGGCGTAAGGTATCGCGCAGGAGCCTGATGTCTAGTTGGTCAGGGGCCTTGGCCTTGGCCACGCGGCCACGAAAGGTGGGCGCATAGAGGATGATTTCCCGGCCCTGCAGGGCGGGCATGCGCTGGTCGACTTCTACTCGGGCTTGTTTTCGGAAAGACGGGTCGAAGAAACGGTCGGTGCGGCTCACGCCGACGGCCTGGACGGTCTCAGGGCTTGCTTTCAGGTTCATGGCTTCACGATAGGCCCAAGCCACTTCTTCGGCGCTGACTGTGACCAAGTCGAGATGGGCGTAGTAGGGGTATTTGAGGATTTGCTCGGTGCTGCCGCCGAACTTGAGCTCGCCGGTGCTGAGCCCCCATTTCTTAAAGGCCCCGCAGGCATGCCAGAGCTGGATGGCCTTGGTCTCGGAGCGCAGGGGAATCAGGCTGATCAGATTGGAAGCGTCTTCGAGGAAGACCAGCTTGGCCGAGGCAATCGCCGAAAGCGCATGGTAGCAGTTTTTGATGAAGCGCCAATAGCGCATGTCGTATTGACGCAGGAGAACCACCTTGCAGTCAAAACCAGCCTGGCTTGCCCGCTCCATCATCAAGGGGAAGCTGTTGCAGAGGTCATCACCGCGCAATTGTAGGAAAACCGCTTGTTTTTGAACCTCAAGGTGTCGGCAGAGGCGGCGGTAATGGCGAGGGAAGACTACTTTGTAGAAGAGGAAGCGGGCGATGCGTTTCGCGCGTTTCTTAAGGCGGCGCTTGATCCGGTGCGACATGATGATGGGCGGTCTCCTAGTGGTGGCGGTCGATCTCTTCGACCAGGGCGTTGATGAAGTTGTACTCATAGGACTGGTCGGGGAAATCGCCTAGGTAGTAGTCGCGCATTTGGGCACGCTGGGCAGCTAGGGGGTCGTCTGTAAGACAGTGTTCAGCAGCTTCGGCCAGGTTGCCAAGGTCATGTTCGACTACATAGGCACCGCGGGCGACGGGGAAGTTGGCGATGAAATCAGCTTTATTCCATTTGCGTGAAATCAAGATGATCGGCTTGCGGCTGAACAAGAAGTCAGAGGTCACGCTGGAGACATCACTAATCAGGGTGTCGCAGTGGTTAAAGCATTCGACCGTGCCCCAGGTTCTTTCGGGCACCTCGCCGTAGAGGTGCCCGCTGTCATGGGCGGCATTGTCGGCAGCGAGGATGGCTTTGACTTGTTCGCAGTAACGATTCTCGTTTGTATTGGAAAGAGAGATAGGATGGGGACGGAAAATCACCCGATAACCCTTGGCGACCAGGATCTCAGCCATTTTCGGAGCGAAATGCAGGGAGCTGTAGTTGTACTTCTCAGCCGGTCCATGCCAGGTCGGCGCATAGAGGAAAGTCGGTTTGTCCTTGTGGTCGGGTAGTGCGACTTTTTCTGGCAGGATGCCTGCTGCTTGGGGGCGGCCGACGATGCGGAACTTCTCGGCTGGGAGCATGACGCCATTGGCGGCAAAACGGTCGATACCGGCCTGCCCGGCAATGAAAATGCGGTCGTAGGCCCCGGCCATCTTCGAAGCTGAACTCTGTTTGTCACTGTCGCCATGATAGATGAAGACACTATGCAAGTAAGGCATCTTGAAGATCTTCTGGTTCTTCTGGCCATGGGTGATGATCACTACAGTCCGGCCCTTGATTAGGTCAAAGTAGCGGGTCAGTCCGGCATCGGAGTTGTTGCGAAAACAAATCACCGGCTGTGCGGTCTCCTTGGAGAGGCTCTTGAAGATCGAATCTTTAAAGGTGAGCAGAGCGTAGCTGCGCTCCGTGGCAAGTAAGAATTTCTCCCAGACTAAGTAGTTGTAGTTGAAGCTGCCATAGGAGAGGAAGACGCTGAAGTCAACCGGAGTCGACTCTATCCAGTTCCAACACTGCTTTTGGTGAGTGGCGATCATCTTCTTGGAGTGGGGATAGAGGACAAGCGTAGCCAGGGAGATGAGCAAGCAGACGATGGCGCAGCATAGGGCTGCGAGGGGAAGGGGCACGATTAAGACGGCACAGACCAGGTCAGCCAGCAGGGCCAGGCTGGCACAGGCAAAGAAGGGGCGCTTTGGGTTGGGGTCGGGGATAGTCGAGACACTTACGGCAAGGGTTTTCGTGGCGTAACGGAGAAGCAGGCGCAGGTTCTTGAGTACGACCGCGCCAGCAAGACAGAGCAGGATACTTACCAAGTCGATCCAGGCAAAGCTAAGGCCACAGAGGGCAGCGATGCACACGACGAACAGGGGAAGCAGAAAAAGCAGGGGCGAGATCAAGGCCTTGTTAAGGTTTCCCCGCATGAATTTTTTAAACAGAACGAGCAGCGCGCTTCTCCATATTCCCTTCGGTATACATGTATAAAGTGATTATAGTGCAAACACCACGGCCCCAAATCCGCTCAGGGCCAAGATGATAAGGATGTAGCGGATCGGCTCAACCCTTTTTAAGCTGGGCGATTCGGTTATGGTGGCTGCGTCCGATAGCCGGGGTCTGGTAGCGGCTGCCGGTGGGAGTGGAGATACTAAGACTGACCGCGCCTACTTTGCGGCTGCGTTTGAAAGTGTAGCTGGTCTTGATTCTGCCCCGCCCATCGGTATAGCGGATGCAGCTATGTAGGCACTTCTTCCCCTTATACCAACGTAGCCTGACCGGCAGGGCCTTATCCGAGCGCTGGTCACTGAGCTTAACCTTGATGTTCTCGCTCAGCGTGCAACTTTTTTTCGAGTAATGCTTTTTCACCTTGACTTTGAAGGAGGATACCTGGTCTTGGCCTTTGCTGCTGTCTTTGTCCTCACACAAGGTGTAGATCAGATCCCCGAGGTAGTTTGCGGAGTTCTTGAGCATGGCGGGGGCTGTCTTGACCAGATAGGCGGTGGCTTTGCCCCAGGTCTTGGTCTTTCCGGCCTTGAAGCCTTTGCCTGGGGCCTTTTTCGCGTATTTCGTCCAATAGCCGATCAGCTTCTTGGCAAATCTGTTGCGGGTTAGGCTCGCCACTTTGACCGTGGTCTGAAGGGCGCTACGGCTGAGGCTGTGGGCCTTATGCACGCCCCCGCCAAACCAGATTGCGCGGATCTGCTGGGGGGTGTCCCGGTCATCTACTTTTTGTAAAGCCGGCAGATACTTCTCTATCTTACGCACGTCTTTCGGCCAGGCGCTGGGCAAACAGCAGACCGTGTGCTCCATATAGTAACCGAGGTCGCTTTCGAGCTGGTAGTGGATATTATGGAGGCGTTTTGCGCCAAGGCGCTCGAGTGGATACATCTGGCTATAGGTGGCAACGTGCAAGGGTTGGCTCATATCACCGAGGTAGTGTGCGAGCCAGCCGAGTTTCTTGCTGGCCGTCTTGTACTGGTGTTTGGCCAGGGCCTGCTTGGTCTCGTTGTAGAGTTGGCCGACTGCCTTGGGGGTTTGGCAATAAACGCATTTGTAGCCACGGGTGCCGCGGTAGAAATGTTCGGCGGGAGATTTATTCAGGTTTGAGGTGTAGTCGGGGGTTCCGGTAGCGAGGCGGGCAGTGCTGGCGTCGATCCAGGAGACATCAGCCCCGCCGCGTAGGGCGCTGGCGATGGCTTGTTCGAGGATCAAGTCATGGGTGCCGGTGCCACTGCCTGGGGTGCCGTTGTCGCTGAATTCACCATGGGCGTTCAAGACGTTGAGGGTGTAGTTTTGCCAATCCTCTGTGCTCGTAGGCATGGTGGCGTGCTTGTCGTACCAGCCACAATTCCAGGAGCCGCCGTTGTCCCAGGCCCAGGCGCGGCGCGCGCCGCCAAAGCCGCTGTTGACCAGGAGCGCGACCAAGATCCCACAGAGCAGAATCCGTGCAGACTTTACCAACAAGGCATCTTTCGTGCCAACCTTCATCATCCTTTTAGTTTAACATCGTGGGCCATGGCGTGCGAGGAGTCGGGCAAGCTTGTCTGTTGTGCTTTGTTTTGGGAAAACCCCTCGTTTTTGCGGGTTAGACAACTATAATAAGGTGTCTTGGAAAAACGAGCTGACAGTTTCTATGTACGGGTGGTCAAACGCCTCTTCGATATCTTACTCAGCCTGATCGCCCTGCCTTTCATCGGGATCCAGTGGTTGATATGTGCTCCTTTGATCAAACACGAGGACGCTGGCCCGGTCTTCTATAACGCGCCCCGGGTCGGTCGGGGTGGGCGCGCTTTCACCCTCTACAAATACCGCAGCATGCGGGTGGGGGCTCCAGATTTGAAGGAGGCGGACGGCTCCACCTATAACGCCGCCGACGATCCCCGCCAGACCAAAATCGGCGCTTTCCTGCGCAAGACCTCCTTGGACGAACTGCCCCAAGTGCTCAACATCCTCAAAGGCGATATGTCTTGGCTGGGACCGCGTCCCGACCTCGCTCGGGAGGTCGCCCTGTATCGTCCGGGTGAAGAAGCGAAGCTGTTGATGCGCCCTGGGCTTTCCGGCTACGCCCAAGTCTATGGGCGCAACGCCATCGCCTGGCACGAGCGCCTTGCCCTCGACCGTTATTATGTCCAGCACGTGGGTTTTGCGCTGGATTGCAAGATATTCTTGCGGACCTTTTATACTGTCTTTTCCGGTGAAGGGGTCTTTGAGCGGGGAGAAAAGCATTGAGCTTGGCGCCTGCGGGTACTCGCGTGCTCGAGTACTCCAGTACACTGCGCGCGCTCACCCCCGCATTCGTTCAAGCTCAATGCTTTTCTCTCCCGCTCAAAAGAGCGGTTAACTCCGCTGAGCTTGGCGCCTGCGGGTACTCGCGTGCTCCGCTACGGTGTCCCCGAATGAAAGAAAAGCGATTTTAAGTGTCCTCGTTTGGGAGCGGGGCGCTTTAGGGTGTCCCCGATGGGGCGTTCTAGGCGCAGGCTTCGGCGACGCGTTCGAGGTCGTCAGCGCCCTGGATGGTGTAGGTTTCGAGCCCGTCGAGCCCCTTGAGGGTCTTTTTGACGAAGCCGGTCAGGGCTTTGCCCGGGCCGATCTCGATGAAGCGGGTGACGCCGGCGGCGGCCAGGGTCTGTAGGCAGGTGGAGAACCGTACTGGCGAGATCAACTGACGGGTGAGCAGCCCCTTGACCTTGTCGTCGGCGCCAGGGTGGCCGGTGACATTGAAGATGACCGGGAGGGCCTGCGGGCGCAAATAGGTGTTGGCGAGCTTGGCCGAGAGCGGGGGCTGGGCCGGACGCATCAAAGGAGTATGGAAAGCTCCGCTGGTGGCCAGGGGCAGGATGCGCTTGGCCCCGGCTGCCTTGAGTGCTTCGCTGGCGAGGTCGAGCGCCGGGGCGTTGCCAGAGACCACTACTTGTCCTGGGCAGTTGAAGTTGGCGCAGGCGGCGATACCAAGGCAACGCTCGTGCAGCTCGGCCTGGATACCACTGACGCAGTCCTCGACTGCCTGGTCGGAAAGGCCGAGCACAGCCACCATTGCCTGGTCGGGGGCCGAGGCTGCGGCCATGGCGGCGCCCCGGAAATCCAGGAGGTCGATCAAAGCGTCTGCGCTGAGTACGTCAGCGACATGTAAAGCGCAGTACTCGCCCAGAGAAAGGCCGCAGGCGTAGTCAGGGCTAAGGCCCCGCCCTTTCAAGACTTGGATGACCGCGACCGCGAAAGCAGCCATGGCGGCTTGGGTGTAGCGGGTGTCGTTGAGGCGCTCCTTGGCGCCGTTGAAACAGAGTTCAGCCAGGCTGACCTGCTGACCGCTACCGTCTGGCTGAGTGTTTGGGGCCACTGCTTCCAGGCTGTGGGTATCGAAGATCGGACGCGTCTCAGGGTAAGCATCGTAGAGGTCTTTGCCCATGCCGACGAACTGGGCGCCCTGCCCGGCACAGAGCCATGCGGTCTGCATTGATTTTGCTCTCTTTCTGTGCTACAATATGCCGACATTTTACTTCATCATGAGCGTACAAGAAGCACCGAAAATCACCATTACCGACATCAAGCTGAAGCTGTCTGAGCATGTGGGCGAGAAGATCCGTTTCATGGCGGATATGGGTCGTTCGCGCGATTTGGATAGCGTCGGCGTGATTACGTCGCTTTACGCGACCTTTTTCAATGCCGAGCTACACAAGAACCGTAACCGCCGCGAGCGCAACTCTTTTCAATACGCCGAGGTCTTGACGGGAAATATCGAGCTCTACAATCCCAAGACGATGCAGCCTATCCTGGATATCTCCTAGACCATTCTAGCTGGGCTGGCTTGACTTGGACGAGGCTTGTGTTACCATATAAGGGATGTCAACTCAAGGAGACAGAATGCGCAGAGAGCAAAATGTCGCAAAAACGGGAGGATTTCTTTCTGCACGCGGAGTCCTACGCGGATTCGTATGCCTGACCCTAGCCTTGCTCCTGGCAGTGACTTTCCTGCCTTTCCAGCCTGTCCGCTCGGGCGCATCGTCGGTCAATCTCGCCTATGCCGAGACTGCGGCGCAAGTCAAGGCCAAGGCCAAGTCGGTAGCCGCCAAGATTGCCGCGCAGCAGACCAAGCTCGATAATCTGTCCGATACCTATAATTCCGCCCTCAGCGACGAGCAGACCGCCAAGACCAACATGGCAGCCCAACAAAAACGTATCAACGCCGCCAATCAAGTGATTAACCAGACCCAAAGCGAACTTGGCCAGCGTGCGGCCGCGATGTATAAACAGGGCCCTTTCTCCTTTCTCGACGTGCTCCTGGGGGCGACCTCTTTCCAGTCTTTCACCTCGACCTGGACCCTGCTCAACGGCATCAATGACGACAACGCCGATTTGATTGCCAAGAACAAGACGGCCAAGGCCACCGCGCAGGACGCCTATACCCAGTACAACAACCAAGCTCAGGTCGCCAGCGAGAAGGCGGGCGAGGCCAAACAGGCTCGTGACCAGGCGGCTTCCGCCCAGGCCTCCTTGAAGTCCGAACTAAAGGGCCTCAACGCCAAGGCCAGGGCCCTGGCCTTGGAAGAAGCCGCGACTCATACGCCCAGTAACCCTGGCGGATCGGGCAGCAGCAGCGTGACCTATGCTCCGCGCCCGGCCAACGCTACCGGCCACAGCGGTGTAGTCAAATGGGCCAGCTATGTCTACAAACGGGTAGGCTCTCCGGCACATAGTTCCCACTATGTCTGGGGCGCTTACGATACCTCGAATTTCTACTTCGATTGTTCTGGTTTCGTGAAGTACTGCTATGCCAAGGCCGGTGTGGCGAGCTTGCCACATAGCTCGAGCGCGATGTACGCGAGCGCTGACGCGCGCTACTCGGTGAGCGAGGCCCAGCCCGGTGACGTGCTCTGGCACCCCGGTCACGTGGCCATCTATATCGGCGGCGGCCAGACCCTCGAGGCGATGGGGGCAGCCTGGGGGATTCGCTATGGCAGCGCCTCCAACTTCCAATGCGCCCTGCATTTCGATTGATCTGAATAGGTGAAGCACATGGGAAAAGGGCCTTTCGGGGCCCTTTTCCTTATCGGCAGAAAGCGCTTCGCGAAAACGATGAGAAAAGAGATGCGCGCCCTGAAAGGACATCGAAGCGTTACTTGCCCTCTGAGACAGTGGGGGCCATAAAGCTATAATAAGGTCTAGTCAAAGAAAAGAGAGGAAGAATCATGGCTGATTTCAACACATCCGAAACCAAGAAGAACCTGGAGGCGGCCTTTGCCGGCGAATCCCAGGCTTCAGTTAAATACGGTTACTACTCAAAGCAGGCAGCCAAGGAGGGCTATCAGCAGATCGGCGCTATCTTCGGCGAGACCTCGCACAACGAGAACACCCACGCTAAGATGTGGTTCAAAATTCTGCACGATGGCGGCAACACTCCCGGCAAGGTCTTGGACACCAAGTTCAATCTGCAGGATGCGGCAGCTGGCGAGCACTTTGAGTGGACCGAGATGTATCAGGGTTTCGCCGAGACCGCTAAAGCCGAGGGCTTCACCCAGATCGCCCAGTTGTTCGAGGAAGTCGGTAAGATCGAGAAGCACCACGACGAGCGTTACAACCAACTGATCGCCCGCCTGGAAGCCGGCGCGGTCTTTAAGCGCGACGGGGTCAAGGCCTGGAAGTGCCGCCAGTGCGGCCATATCCATTTTGGCAGCGAGGCGCCGGCGGTGTGTCCGGTTTGTGGCCATCCCCAAGCTTATTTTGAGGAGCTGTGCGAGAACTTCTAGGTCTTCCTTAGATTATGCTGAATACACTTCCGCCTGTCTGGCCAGTGATATGTTTCCTGGTTCGGCGGGCGGAAGTGCTTGTATGAAGGTCGGAACGGACGGATCCATGGACGAGGACAATCAAAACAATCGCATCAAGCCAATCCCGCCTTTGATGGGGCAGCCTCCAGCCTCGCACCAGATGTTGCAGATGGAGCCCCAGGATTTCGTGAAAAAGCCGCGTAAATACGCCCTTTTCCGTAGCCTGTTGCCCTATATCATAATCGTCCTGGTCGTTTTCCTGGTGGTTGGGGGGTTGCGCGTTTCCGGCACGATCGACAATTATGAGGTGCCCTCCGGTTCGATGGAGGATACTGTGATGACGGGCAGCCTGATCATGACCGAAAACGTACAGTATTGGTTTCGCCAGCCTGAGCCCGGCGACGTGATTGTCTTCAAAGACAAACTGAGCAGCAAGGACCTACTTAAGCGGGTAATCGCGACTGCTGGGGACACGGTTAACCTAGTTAATGGCAAGGTCGTGGTCAACGGTAAGGCCCTAAGCGAGCCCTACACCGACGGCAAGCCCTCGCTGCCCCTGACGACCGCGCCCGGGATAACCATCACCTATCCGCACAAGGTAGCCGCGAACTGTATCTGGGTAATGGGGGACAACCGTACCAATTCCTCGGACAGCCGTTATTTCGGCGATGTGCCCCTGAGCAATGTGATCACCCAAGCCTGGTTTGTTTACTCGCCGTTGAATGAGATGCATTTCTTGTAGCTACAATCTCTGTTAATGCCTTTCAGCTTTTCATATATCCTGCTCATCGTCGTGATGCTAGCCCTGGGCTTGGGTAGCCAGGCGGCGATCAAGATGACCTACAAACGCTGGCAGAAAGTCGGCGTCGCGATGGGTCTGAGCGGCGCCCAGGTCGCACGCCAGATGCTCAATAGTCACGGCCTTACCAATGTTTCCGTGCAATGCGTGGCAGGTGAGCTGACCGATCATTTCGATCCGCGTACAGGTGTGGTCAGTCTTTCCAAGACCGTTTACAATTCGACCAGCGTCTCAGCGGTGGCTGTCGCTTGTCATGAATGCGGCCATGCCTTGCAGTATGCAGAAGGATTCCTCCCGATGCGGGCACGCTCGGCAATCCTGCCTGTAGTCAACTTCTGTTCCAACGCCTGGGTCTTCGTCTTGCTGGTGGGCATCTTCTTAGGCATGCTCAACCTGGTCTGGGCGGCCATTATCCTCTATGCGGCAGTGATCGTCTTCCAGCTGATTACCCTGCCGGTGGAGTTCAACGCCTCGCACCGCGGCCTGGACTACATTAAATCCAGTTTCCCGCTGATGGCCGGTGAGTACAAGGGGGCGCGTTCGGTTCTGACCGCAGCGGCCATGACCTATGTGGCGGCTGCACTTTCCTCTCTGCTCTATCTCTTCTATATGCTGGGTTTTGCAAGACAGAACTAACAACCTGCCAATCGGGATCTTTGATAGCGGCATCGGTGGCATGACCGTGGTGCGGGCAATGGCCCGGCTCTTACCCCAAGAATCGATCTACTATTTCGGCGACACCATCCGCTGCCCCTATGGCCCACGACCGCTCGAACAGGTGCGCCGTTTCGCCCTCCAAATCGGGCATTGGCTTGACCAGCAGCAGATAAAGCTCTTGGTCATTGCCTGCAACACCGCCACCGCCGCTGCTCTGACGGAACTCCAACAAGAACTGGACATTCCGGTTTTAGGTGTGATCATGCCAGGTGCGCGCGCGGCCACTCAGGCCACGCAGAACCGCCGGGTCGCGGTGATCGGTACTAAGGCCACCATCGAGTCCGGCCTCTATGCTGAGAGCATCCGTACTCTAGACGCCGGCATTACCGTTTTTAGCACGGCGACGCCCCTTTTCGTGGAGATTGCCGAGTCTGGCTTAAAGCTCGACCGCAACCCGGTCGAGACTTTCATGTCCCGTCTGACTTCAGTCTATACCCGCCCGGCTCTGCAAGAGATCGCCCGCGACTATCTTGATCCCCTCAAGCGCTGCCAGGTCGACACCCTCGTGCTCGGCTGCACTCATTATCCTCTGCTCCGTCCACTCATCGAGACCATCATGGGGCCGCGGGTGGCGATCATCTCCTCAGCTGACGAAGTGGCCGCAGACGTGGCTGGGCTTTTGCGACGGCGTGAGCTGTTCAATGACGGTAGCGCACCGGCAACGCGGCAATTCGCTACCACGGCGGTGGACCTGCCGGAATTCATGCATTTGGCGACCGCCATCCTCGGCCATGTGGTCGACCGGGTGCGCCAGGTCGACTTGACGGAGCTCGGGGCCTAAAGCCCTTTCTGCTCGGCTGGGGTTGCGCCGGCGGGGCGGTTGAGCCTACCAGTATAATAAAAGCATGCTCGAATTCCGCCATGTCAGCTTCGCCTATCCCAATAGCGAAAGCCCTGCAGTCATAGACATCAGCTTTGAGCTGAAATGCGGCGAGCGGCTTTGCCTGACAGGCTCCAACGGATCGGGTAAATCAACGCTTGCCCGTCTTGCCAACGGGCTCTATCTTCCCCAAGACGGCTCGGTTTGGGTAGACGGCGAAGCGATGGAGGACAGTGCCGCGGCCCAACGCCTGCGCCCCCGGGTGGGCGTGGTAGGGCAGAACCCCGACGTGCAGATCGTCAGCACCACGGTCTTCGATGAGGTTGCTTTTGGCCTGCAGAACCTGCGCCTGCCCGCAGAGCGGATCTACCAACGGGTGCCAGAGGCCCTGGCCACGCTGGGCCTTGGCGGTTTTGAGGGGCGAGATCCCAACACCCTCTCCGGCGGTGAGAAGCAGCGCTTGATCATCGCGGCCTTCTTGGCGATGCGCCCACGCTATATGGTCTTCGACGAACCGACCAGTATGTTAGACAGCGATGGGCGCGGCGAGGTGTTGGCCGCGATGTCAGAGTTGCAGGAACAGGGCTGCGGTATCTTACATATCACCCACGATCCGGCCGAGGCTGCCCTCGGCGATGCCGTTCTCCATCTGGAGCAGGGGAGGGCAGTGGGGACACCCCATAGCGTGTCCCCGAAAATACTTGCTCCCGAGCGTGTCCCCAAGCCAACGTCCGCCTTGCAAGCCCAGGCTTTCGATCATAGGACAGCTCCTACAGTGGGTCAATCTGCAAAAAACAGCCCTAGCCAGCTGGGCCGACTTGAGGCTGATGGGGTCAGCTTCCGTTACCCCCAAGCCGAACAGGCAGCGCTCGAAGATGTCAGCTTCAGTCTTGAAGCTGGCGAGATCCTGCTTTTGACCGGGAAGAACGGAGCCGGCAAGTCGACCCTCTTGGCCCTTGCGGCGGGCCTGGAGGAACCGAGTACGGGGCAGGTTCGGCTTGATGCCCAAAGCGTCCAGCCCGGTCAAGTCGGCTTGGTCTTCCAGCATCCCGAGTTGCAACTGTTTGCCCAGACCGTAGAGCGGGACATTCTCTTCGGCCCGCACAACCTCGGGCTCACCGGACAAAGCGATGCCGAGATAGTCGAGCAAGCCTTGTCCCAGGTCGGCCTGGACTATCAAAGCTATCGGGAGCGCCTGCCATTCACCTTAAGTGGGGGTGAGGCAAGGCGGGTGGCGCTTGCCGGGGTGCTGGCGATGCGGCCGCGTTTTCTGCTTTTAGACGAGCCGACGGCTGGTTTGGATTTGCGCGGGCAGGACTTCGTCTTTGAGCTTCTGCGCAACCAAGCCCGGGTCGGGGTGGGTATCTTATTGGTCAGTCATGATATTGACAAATTCCTGGCTTTAGCTGATCGCCGCCTTTTCCTGGCTGCGGGACATCTCAGCAAGAAAGGGCCCTGCTAATGGCCCTACGTCTGCCGATCGGTAATTACGTCCCTGGCACTACTCCAGTGCACAAGGCCGATACCAGGGTCAAACTCCTCCTCCTCGTGGTCTATGCGGTAGCCCTCTTCGTGGTACATAGTTGGATCGGTCTGGCGATTCTCGGGGTGGCCCTCGTCGTCATGATCATCCTTGCCAAGCTGGGCCTGCGCAGCGTGGCAAGGGGAATCACTCCGGTGCTTTTTATCCTGGTCTTCACTTTCTTGGCTAACACCATCACCTTCTACCCGATTTTCGCGGTCAGTTTGAGTGGCGCTCTGCGCGGGCTCTACTTCGTCTTGCGTATCCTTTTCTTGGTGGTGGCGACTTCGCTTTTAACCCTTACTACTCCGATCGTCGCTTTGACCGACGCCTTCACCACGCTGATGCGCCCCCTTAGCAAATTGAAAGTGCCGGTGGAGGATATCGCCATGATCATCTCGATCGCGATGCGTTTCATCCCTATTACTTTCGACGAGGCCCAGAAGCTGATCTATGCTCAGCGCGCCCGCGGCGCAAGCTTCGCCAAAGGGGGGCCGATCAAGCGCGTCAAGGCCTATCTACCGGTA
>JAISGO010000028.1 GCA_031263025.1 Coriobacteriales bacterium | reverse complement strand
GTGATCTGCTTGACCTTACCGGTCTCGCCGTCAGCAAAGGACTTGGTCGCGACCTTCGCGAAGTCGCCGGCGGTGAGGCTTTCCTGGTAGGTCTCGACGGTGTAGGCGATGTCGGTGTCAGCGGCCCACTGGGCGTGAAGCACGACGCTATAGCCGAGCGGGTCGATGGTAGCGCCGGCGGCGTAAGACGTGCCGGAGCCGTCGGCTGCCGCAGTCCAGCCCGCGAAGTGGTAGCCGGGCTTGGCGAAGCCTTGGGGCAGGGCGGCCACGGTATAGGCGCTACCGTAGGTGAGTCCGGAGACGACCTGCTCGGTGGTATCGCTTCCCGAGGCGTTCTGCTTGTAGGTGACGGTGACGTCCTTGTTCCTGGTGTAGTAGACCTTGAAGACGTTCTTGGAAGAGTCCGCGTCGATGGTGAGGGTGAGCAGGTTGCCGGAGGCAGCGAGGGCAAAGCCGGTGGCCGCGGCGTCAGGCGTGATGGTCAGCTGCTTGCCGGTCTCGCCGTTTGAGTAAGACTTGGTGTCGGTCTTCGCGAACTGGCCGGCCAGGTCCTCGGTGTAGGTCTCGACGGTGTAGGAGATGTTCGTGTCCGGCGCCCACTGGGCGTAAAGCACGTTGCCGTAGGTAAGCGGGTTGATCTTGTCACCTACGGCGTAAGACGTGCCGGAGCCGTCGGCGGCCGCAGTCCAGCCGGCGAAGTGGTAGCCGACCTTGGCGAAGGTCTGGGGCGGAGCGGCGACGCTATAGGACTGCCCGAAAATCAGTTGATCGACCACCACCTGGGTGGTGTCGCCTGCGCCGGTATTCTGCTTGTAGGTGACGGTGACGTCATGGTTTCGCGTGTAGTAGAGCTTGAAGAGAGCGCTGCCGTCGGCGGTGATCTTTTGGGTAGTCGCGGTTGATTTGGTCGAGTCGAAAGTGAAGCCAACTCCGGGATCAGGCGTCACAGTTTTTTCTTGGTCGGTGATACCGTCCTTAAAGACCTGCCAGGTCATCAGATAGTCACCGTCAAGCTTCTGCCGATAGCTCTCGACTTTGTATTGAATATTCGTGAGCGGCTGCAACTGGGCGAAAAGGTCAAGGTTCTTGCCCATCGGGCTGTTGATATCAGCAGGGTTACCCTTAGCGGTTTTCCAACCGCTGAAGTCGTAGCCAGCTTTTTTGGCGGTGGGCAGGGCGCTCATGACTGTGTTCAGCGAATCGCCGTATTTGACGATTGCCCGATCGGTGCCCACAAGAGTGCCGCCATTGGGGTTGAAGTGGATAACATGGAGAGGCGTTTGAGGGTCAGTATCTGTTCCAAGGTTATTGCTGCTATTGTCGTGAGCTGCGATGTCTAGATTATTGAAAACGAGCAGTTCTTTGGCGTCAAGTGGGTTGTCGAAAGCGGTGCTGCAGGGAGAGATCTCTTGTACACTTCCGATCTTGAGGTGGCATCCGTTTAAATCTGATTTGATATAGCTACCGCTTTTGGGGTCAGCTGCCTGCTCGGCCCAGTTGCCGAAGAAACGCAGTTTGGCCGTGTTGGACGCCTTGAGCGAGGCGTCGCCGTAATCGTCAGTATCATCGTCTTCGTTTTCCCAATAGATACCGGCTCCATCGATTGCATCCTGTGCTCCCGCAACGGGCGCCACCCGATTGTTCGAGATCTCAACGTCATCTAAGGTCAAATTAGCGCCGTAAGCGCAGATAGCGCCGCCCTTCCCGCGATTTGTGGAGCTTGGATACCCGGTGGCGATGTTGGCAGAAAGCGAGCTTTGTTTAATGGAGGTACTGCCTCCTGAGAGGTTGAGTCCGGCACCGGAGGAAGATTGATTGTGGGTTATAGAACTAGCCTCGATAGTGAGACTACTATCCGTGGCGACGGCGCTGCCGTAACCGTCACGCAGGACAGAACCATCGTTGATGGCGAGACTGCTGGATTGTCCAGAGTAAATAAGCGAGGTCATGCTGGTATTCGCGTTGCCACAACCGTTGCGCAGGACAAGGTTGGAAAGGGTGAGTTTTCCCGAGTTCTCGATTACGCGGACGCCAGCGTCGGCTACCTGGTTAGCATAGAGGGTGGCGCCATGCTCGAAGGCGTTGGCGGTCGGGTTGGCCGGGTCAAGGCCGCCGAAGAAGGTGGCATCGGTGGTCTTGGCGCCGTTTACGGCGGCGTTCGCGTAGTACAAGGTGCCGCCAGAGAGACTGTGCTGCTTGCCGGACTCAGAGGCGAGGGTGACTTGGAGGTCCTGGGGGACCTGCAAGGTGCTGGTCTGGGCGCTGCTATAGGAGCCAGAAGGATCGGCGATGGCCTTCCAGTTGGTCGCGTTGGCAAAGACATAGTCGCGGTAAAGGGTCAGGGTATAGGTGTTTTGCTTCCCGATCTGGCTGGCGTAGTTGACGGCGAGCTGAGGGGTCTCGAAGTCCTGAGTGGCGCCAGCCGCGGCCTTGGGTTTGTAGGCTCCGTTCTCGTAGCTGCCGTTGCCGACGCTGTAGTCGTAATGCTTAGACCAGGCGGGATAGGCGATGGTCAGGCCATTGACTACGTAGTCAAGGTCATAGACCTCATCGTATTTGTACTCTTTATGCCAGTTGAGGAAATTGGCACCATCTTTCTTGGCGCTTGGTAGTTGCTTGTAATTGCCTTTGCTCGGATCAAGGGTATAGCCGAGGCGCTGCCCGTCCACCACAGTCAAAGGATTGCCTATATAGTCGCTACCGTCTTCGTTGATCAGAGTAGCGCCCTCGGGGTTGAAGAACATCATGGTGAGGGCGGGGCCGACCACGGCATTGGCATACATCTTATACTGGCTCTGGGCGCTCTTCGAGACGTCGCCGATGGCGAGGTCGAGGTTGTTGAAGAGGGCTCTTAATTCGTTACCGACGGAATAATTCTGAAAGGCGGCCCAAGGGACAGATGCTGGCACCCGCTGACGTGAGGCGATATTGAATTTGAGGCTATTCTGTCCCAACACTGGGAGAGTCTTGCCGCCATCGGTGAAGTCGAACATGGTCTTGGCCCAGTTGCCGTAGAAGCCGCAGCTGCTCTTAACGATCAAGGCGTATTGTGCGCTGATCGCGGAAGTGCGTTGCTCGAAGCAGATGGCGCCGCCGGCAGTGAGGTCCTTAGAAGGGCCTCCTATCGGTTTTTCGCGGAGGGCGCTATTGGCGGTGAAAGCAGTGGTGCCGTCGAGGGTGGTCGCGCAGCTGTCGAGATAGAGGGCGCCGCCTTTGCCGTAGTTGGGGTATCCAGTCGACTTCGAGTCAGATGCGATGTTGCCTTTGAATTTCACGTTCTTGAAGGTGGCGGTGCCCCCGAAAAGGGCGAAGCCCCCACCGAAGTTACCTTGGTTGTGCAAGACCTCGCTGTCCTCGACGCTGACAGTAGCGTTGCTGGCGCGGACGGCGCTGCCGTAGGCGTCACGCAGGACAGAACCCTCCTTGACAGTAAGCGTGCCTCCGTCAGGTAGGTTGATCAAAGAGCCAGCTGACACACTTGTAAGGTTTGTGTTGCCTGCTGTGCCTGGGTCGACGTAGCCTCCGCGCAGCATGACGTTATTGAGGGTGAGCTGAGCCTTCCCACCAGTCCGATCGTTGAAGGTGACAACCGGGACGCCCGCGCGGTTGACTTCATTGGCAAGGAGCATCAAGCCGTGCTCGATACGTGTACCCTGCTTGCCGTACTTACCGGAGCCGGATTGGTCGTCGAAGCTGGTCGCCTCGCTGAAGTGATTGCTATAAATAATCTGTTTATAAATGGTGCCGCCGGAGAGGTAGTGCTGGGTACCGGGCGCAGAAGTCAACTCAACCTGCAACCCGGTGGGGATCGTAAGGCTGCCTTTTTGGTTGGCGATGTAGTTGGTATCGCTAAGGGATGAACCAGGAATGTTCGATGTCCAGATATCCTCCTGGGCTGTACGACTGGCGTTGGCGAAGACATAGTTCTGGTAGAGGACAAGTTTGTAGGATTTGCTGGTGTCTTTAGAGGCTACGGTGATGGCTTCTTGCGGGGTCTTATAGTCTGCCGTCACTCCGCTAGGTAAGGTCGTAGGGCTTTTGTAGTTGCTAAAGGTGCAATAGCCGTCATCTCCGGAAAAAGCACCAGCGCCGACGCTGTAGACAACAGTCGTGGCCTGAGTGCTGGGCGCGGCCAGGGCCGGCTTCGGGGCCTGGCCGAGCTGCAGCCCGCCTAGGGCGAGACAGAAGGAAAGCAAGACGCAAAGCGCCGCCTTCCAGGCTGATTGCCGCCGGGATCTACATGGGAACGCGATAGCGCCCGCTAATCTAGAAACGAACATGATCTCTCCCTCGTTTCCCTCTTGACAAAACTGAAAATCATTATAAGTGGCAGAAAATTTCTAAAACTAGCTGTAAATGTCTGAAACAAAACTCTGACCTGGGAAAACATCGGTGTGCAAAAATAAATGGAGTGCGTTTATGACGGAAACCAGCAAGATTCAGAGTGTCCGTCAGAGATCAGTGAAGCAAAAGGTGTCCATCGCTGAATGCATTCGGTCAAGATAGACCTGCCTTGTAAAACAAGGGCCGGACAGCTATGTGTCCGGCCCTTAGGTTCCATATGCGTTTGACTTGCTTACCTGAGCTTCAGGTATTTTTTGTAGATGAAGCCTGTAGTCTTGCCATATTTGACCTTTACCCAGCCACGCTTATTGGCTTTCCGCAAGATATCAACTTTCCTGCCGACCTTAAGGTAGGCAAGTGGGCGGGTGCCCATATGTCCACTTTTACGTACGGTCACAGTGAAGCATCCGGCCACCTGGATGGTTTTGACCCGCTTCAGCTTCTTCCACTGGGCGTAGAGGGTAAGGTTCCGTTCGACCTTGGTCTTGGTCGTAACCTTTTTGCCGCCTTGTTGCTTGGTGTACCAGCCCTTAAGCAGGTAGCCGTTGCGGTAGCTCTTGGGGAGCTTGCCGATGCGCTTGTTCCGGCTGACGCGGAGGTCTTTGACCTTGCTGCCCTTGCCCTCACGGAAATCCACTTTATAGGTCTTTTTCTTGGGGTCATGTGTGTCCGGGCGGTTCGGCTTGTCAGGAGTGTCCGGCTTGACAGGTTGGTCAGGCTTCTGGTGGTCAGGGGGCAGCGTGGTTTGCTTCCATTGGGCGAAGAGGTCCACACTGTTGGTCATTGACTGGTTGAGGTCTACCAAGGCGCCGTCAGTAGCGTTTTTCCAACCGAGGAAATCATAGCCCGACCTCTTGGCGCTGGGCAGGGCGCTTATTACCGTGCTCAGGGGATCGCCATATCTGACGATCGCCCGATCACTGCCTACGAGGGTGCCGCCGGCGGGATTGAAATGGACGACGCTGAGCTGGTGTCGGGGGTCATTTTCCGTTCCGTCTGTGTACGCACTGGCAGTGGCGGCGATGTCATGATTATTGAAAACCGAGACCTCGTTTGCGAGCGCCTGGCCTGCAAAGGCCGTCAGGCAGGGGGTGATGTTCTTTACGCTTTGAGGCTCGAGATAGATCTCAAGATCATGTGCGCCGTATTTGATGGCGATGTTATTGGTCGGATCGCTTGCCTGCTCGACCCAATTGCCGGAGAAGCGCAGGTTCGCCGTCTGCGATGCGACCAGCTTCCCGATTGGCCCGTTGCCGTTGTTCTCGGTTTTCCAATATATGCCAGCTCCGTCAACAGCCGCAGAAGAACCGGCAACGGCATCGACCTTATTATTGGAGATCTCGACCTCATCGAGGGTGAGCTCAGGGGCAAGCGCGTAGATGGCCCCGCCGAGGCCACGAGACGATCCAGAGGCGATGGCGATGTTGGCGGAGAGTTTGCTCTGCTTGACGGCGGCAGTGCCACGTATAAGGCAAAGTGCGCCGCCCCACCTTGCCACGTTGCTGGTGATGGTGGTACCTTCGATCTGGATCCTGCTCTCAGCGCTGTACACGGCGTTGCCGAAACCATCACGCAAGATGGTACCGCCGTCGGTGTTGAATTCGGTACTTGCGGTTTTATTCTCGACAAGCGCAGGGCCGCTGGCGTTGGGGCCGCTGTCGCCGTTGCGGATGATCAGGTTGGACAAGCTGAGCTTGCCGTAGTTCTTGATCACGAGAGTGCCAGCGTCAGCGACCTGGTTGGCGTAGAGGGTGGCGCCATGCTCGAAGGCGTTGGCGGTCGGGTTAGCCGGGTCGAGACCGCCGAAGAAAGTGGCGTCGGTGGTCTTGGTGCCGCTCGCGGCGGCGTTCTCGTAGTACAAGGTGCCGCCAGAGAGACTATGCTGCTTACCCGGTTCAGAGGTGAGAGCGACTTGGATTCCGACGGGAATCTGTAGGGTGCTGGTCTGGGCACCGCTGTAGGTTCCGGCCGGATCAGCGACGGCTTTCCATGCTGTCGAGTTGGCGAAGACGAAGTCCCTGTAAAGGATGAGACTATAGACTTTCTTCGTATCGGTCGCCTTGGCGAGGGCCGTCTGAGGCGTGTCGTAGTTGGCGTCATATCCTGCCTTTTTGGCGTCAGTGGCATTCCAACCGATGCTGTAGGTCTCGCATTCTTTCCATCTGGCATAGTAGGTCCGATTGGAGCTGATGGTTGTGGCGGGAGACGCCTGGCTTCCGCCAGTCGTGGCGTCGAACCAACCAATCAAGGCATACCCCTTGCGCGTGGCTTTCGGAAGCTCGCCCAGCTGATAGCCGTCCCGGATATGACGGGTGGCCGTGCCGCTGACGCTACCGCCTTGGGGTTCGAAGGTGACGGTGCGTAAGGTCATGGGGGCGAACCTGTCACTGAACCATTGCGGATAGGGGCCAGAAAGATCGTTCTGGGATGCATAAAAAGAGATGTCGAAGTGGTTGAGGGCCAGCAAGGATGCATATTGAGTGGCGTCCGCGAAGAAACTACGATCGAGAGAGAGGCTCTTAACGGCATCGGCGTCGATGCTGATCTTGGAGAGGTCGGCCGGTGGCAGGAGCGAGATTGACTGAGGGTCACTGGGATCGACGGCGTAAGAGGCGGAGTTGTCCTTGAAACTAACATCGGCGCCCTTGGGGATGCTGAAGGAGGCGAGGGGATATTTCCCGCTGCTGCTGCCGCCGCTGTTGGCAACGGCGATGGCGCCGCCCTTGAGGTTGGGGTCATCGGGATCGTTCTGGGTGTCGCGGGCGGTCGGGTTCGAGCAGACGTTGGCGTTGAACTCAGCCTTGTTGATAGTAATGGGTTGGTCAGACGTCGACAGCCCACCGCCATAGCCAGTAGCAAGATTGCCCTTGAAAACCGGTCCTGCGAGGGTGAGCCCGTTTCCTTTAGATATGGCCATGCCGCCGCCAGCAGCGGCCCGGTTATTGACGATAGTGGCGTCCTTCAAATCAGTCGCCTTCTTGGTATAAACGAATATACCGCCACCGATACCAAATTCCCGCTCATCCAGACCATCGGGCGTGATGGCGACGCTATCGCTGACCACGCCGCCAACCATGTTCAAAGTGGTTGAATCCGGAGCGCTGCCAAAAGTGCCCAGGTTGATGCTACCGCCAGTTGCATACGCGTCCGCGTTTGCGGCCCGCTGTAAGGCGACGTTATGGCTTAAAGTGGCGACGTCGGCGATCGTGAGGGTGACTTCGCCATGGGCATAGACCGCACCGCCTTTGGCGTAATCATCCGGGTCATTGGGGCTATCGCAGGCAATCGAGTCGCGCAGCTTGACGCCCTTGACCAGGCCCAGCTCACCTGCGCCAGAAACATCGATCAGGCCACCACCGCTCTCGCTATAACCGTTCCTCAAGGTGGACTCCTGGAAAGTCACTTGGGTATTGGCGGCGGGAGCGAGCTTGAAGAGTTGGACGCCCTTGTTCGCGACCGGGTTGACTTTGAGGTCTTTAGGGTCGTTGCTGCCGCTTGGATAAGAAGACGCCTCGGAGCTAGGGCCGTTCTGGACGGCACCCTGATAGATCGTCCCGCCAGAGAGGTAATGCGGTGACTTTTGGCTCGCGTCACTGAAGATAATACTATAGCCGTTGAGGTCGGTCAGATCGAAGGCGGTCGCGCCGCTGGTCTCGTCTGAGGTATCGGCAAGCGCCTCACCTTGGCTTGTCATCAGATTGTTCCAGGCCGCCCCGTTCTTGAAGACATAGTTGCGGAAGATGACGAAGGCAAATTGATACTTCGCCTGCGGGTTGTCCTGGGCGAGCTTGCGGGCTGCGGCGAAGGCCTGGCTCGGCTTCTGGAAGTCCGTGGTATTCTTGTCTGCGGTATAAGGCGTATAAGCGCTCGTGTAGTCGCCTTCAACCGCATAGCTTCCGCGACCGATGGTGAACTGTTTTTGTGTGATCGGGCTGCTCCCACCGGAGCTGTCGGCGAACGCAGGCTTCACACTCTGGCCGAGCTGAAGCCCGCCCAAGGCGAGACAGAAACTAAGCAACAAGCAAAGCGTTGTCCGCCAAAGCCTTTTGGGCTTAGGCGTGGATAAGGGCGCAGCGGCGCCCGCTAGTCTAGAAACGAACATGATCTCTCCCTCGTTCCCTCTTGATAAGACAGAAAACCATTATAAGTGGCAGAAAATTTCTAAAAACAGCTGTAAATTTGCTAGGAGGTGGTGTAACCTGCGAAAACAGCCATATGTTCAAAGAAAAGGGGTGTGCTTATGACGGAAATCAATGATTTAAACCGCCCATCGGGTGCCGCAAAAGCAAGGCGATTCCCGCTTTTTGCCTCTATTTTTTGCCTGTTTAATCATCAGTTACCGCCCCTGGGACGAGGCGGTAACTGATCTTAGTGAAGAACATCGGCTATCACTTGCCACACAATTTAGAGAAAAGTGGAACAAGCCCATATGCTGGGCGTAAGCGGATTCAATAAAATAATCCAGGTTTGGGATATGCGGAAATTATTCAAAAACGGCGAAAATATCCACGCTCCGTCTAAAGTCGGGGTGCAATCGCATCGGCAGCGCCAGGAGCCATCTGGCAGAGGAAACAGGCCGACCAGCGGGTGGCTAATAAGGCCTTTCTAGGTCGGCCCGGGCCTCGGCGTCGGCGCTGAGATCGCTGAAGCGTCCGGCCTGGTAACGGTCAAGCGCGGCTCGGGCAATCATGGCGGCGTTGTCGGTGCAAGCGATCTTACCCGGTAGGTAGACAGCGACCTCGCGCTTGGCAAATGCCTCCTGATACGCTTGGCGCAGCTCTTGGTTGGCGGCCACCCCGCCGCCGGCGCAAAATGTTTTGACGCCGGTCTGCTCAACGGCCTTCAGGGCCTTACGCACTTGGACATCGATCACTGCCGCCTCGAAAGACGCGCATACATCGGGCAGCTCTGCCGGGCCCACTGGATGGCCCGTAGCTTCCTGTGCATGCAAGTACTCGAGTACGGCGGTTTTGAGCCCGCTGAAAGAGAACATCAAATCATGCCGGCCGATCATAGCCCGGGGAAAGCGGACGGCCTTAGGGTTGCCGCCCTGGGCCATCTTGGAGATGGCCGGACCGCCGGGATAGCCCAGGCCGAGGGCCTTTGACACCTTGTCGAAGCATTCACCGGCTGCGTCATCGATGGTCTGACCGAGCACACGGTAGTGCCCCCAATTAGAGGCCTCGACCAACATGGTGTTGCCACCGCTGATCAGGGCTGCGACGAAAGGCGGCTCGAGCTTCGGGTGTTCCAAGAGGTTGGCGTAGATGTGGCCCTCCAGGTGGTTGACCATGATCAGAGGCAGGTCGAGGGCCCAGGCCAGGGCCTTGGCGAAGGATACGCCAATGACCAGGCCGCCGATCAAACCCGGGGCATAGGTAACGGCGACGGCAGCGAGGTTTACTTGGCTAGGTCGGCCTGAGTAGGCGACCCGGGCGTCCTCAAGCGCCATCTCTACCACCGGCTGGATGTATTCGATGTGTTTGCGTGAGGCGATCTCCGGCACTACGCCGTTAAAGCGGGCATGGGCGGCGACCTGTGAGCTGATCACGTTGGAGAGCAGCTCACCGTCAAGGGTGATGACCGCCGCCGCCGTTTCGTCACAGGAGGACTCGATGGCCAGGATGGCCTTTGTGGCCTGGGGCGCCTCGGCGCCTGCTCTGGTAGGCTGCTTAGCTGGGGTGTTTAGGGCGGCTGTTGGGTGGGAACCTCCGGCGAAATCCTCGACCGCTTGGGGCGCGTCAGGCGGCGCGGGCACTGCTTCCTGCTCTTCGGCAAAGCTTGGGCGGGTGTAGATGGCCTGGGGGTCTTGCCAGAGGCCGTCCTGATAGGCCTGCCAGTAACCCCTAGCCTGGGCCTGACCGGTCAAAAGCGGTAGGTCAGGCAGCTGCTCGGGGGGGAGGGTTTGGGCTGGCGCGGTCACATGTAGCGTAGTGCCATCTTGGTGGTAGCTGGCGACTGAGGACTCGCCACGCAGGGCGTCGATAAAAACGGCGAAATCTGGGCAATCGGGGTGCTCGGGGCGCAGTTGTTCGGCGATGGCATCTAGGCTGGAGACGCCATAGAGAGGCAGACCGAGAGCACTGGAGAGGGCCCGGGCACAGGCTAGGGCGATGCGGATGCCGGTAAAGGAGCCCGGGCCGATCCCGCAGATGATGCGCTTGAGGTCAGTCTTGTCCACCTGGTTTTGACGAAGCAGCTGCTCGATGGTGGGAATCAAGCGTTGGTTGGCGCTGCGGGCGGCATCAATGTGCAGGTCAGCGAGCAGCCCTTCGCCTCGCGCCAGGCCACAGACGACTTGGTCGCTGGCACTGTCGATAATCAGTGAGAAGCCGCTGGTCTGGGCAGGTTCTGCAGGTTGCCCGGTGGAGGCTGTGTTCATTGACAAGCTAACATATTGATACGGTGGGCAATCACGCCGGCGCCGTAACCATTGTCGATATTGACTACGCTGACGCCGTTGGCGCAGCTGTTCAGCATGGAGAGGAGGGTGGTGATGCCATGGAGGTTGGCCCCGTAGCCGACGCTGGTGGGCACGGCGATGACTGGCTTGTCAGTAAGGCCGGCGACGACGCTAGGCAGTGCGCCCTCCATGCCGGCCACCACTACCAAAACCTTGGCCTGGTCGATTTGGGCCTGTTTGGCTAGCAGACGGTGGATCCCGGCCACGCCGACGTCGCTCACGATCTCGACCGCCGATCCCGCCAGGTCGGCGGTGATGGCGGCTTCTTTGGCGATCGGCAGGTCGGCGGTGCCGGCGGTGATGACTAGGATACGGCCGAGCTTGGCAGGTTCCGCGCCATCTGGGGTAGCGGCGTGTTTAGGCGTAGTGTCGCTATCTCCGTCGCTGTTGGCATAGAGGCGCTCGATCGAGGCGTCGCCGTCCTCGCGCCCGTCGGCCCAGAGCAGACCACATTCCGGCTCGTAGTAGCCCTCCGGTAGGGCTTGGATGAAAGCGGCCGCCTGCTCGGGAGTGGCCTTGGTGGCCAGCACCACCTGCTCCTCCTCGTAGATTCTGGCGGCGATCTCGCCGACCTGTTCGGCGGTCTTGCCGATGCAGAAGATGACCTCGGGGAAACCGCAGCGCTGCGCACGTGCGAAGTCGATATTCACATAGTTTTCCATAGACAGATTATAGCCCGGCTGTCCTGTCCTGGTAGTTTTTTAAGTAAATGGCACTTTGGACGTTCAAGTGCCTTCACCTTGGCGATAAAAAAAGCTGCCCAACCGGGCAGCTCCATGTGCGAGTGTATGACAGCCAGGCCTTAGGCTTTGACGACCTTACCGGCTTTCAGACATTTGGTGCAGACGTTGATCTTTTTGGGCTTGCCGTCTACCAGGGCGCGTACGGACTGGATGTTCGGCTCGATGGTGCGGTTGGACACACGGTGCGAGTGCGAGACGTTGCGCCCGGCGACCGGCCCTTTTCCACAGATAGCACATACTTTCGACATGAGAAGACTCCTATTAGTTATCAATCGCGAACCCACATTGTAACACAAAGGGGCGTCCAGGCTGTCTTATCCCTGACTTACCGGCAGGGAGCCTCGGCTAAAAAGGTGCTTGACAGCGCGCTGCAGGCGCTTGGTGGATAATTTGTCCCCGGGTTTGCTGAAAGCCCACAGGAACACCCAGACCATGGCGCCGATCTGGGCCGGCGCGATGACGACGTCGGAGAACATCGTGGCAAGCTGGGAGGTGAAGTTGCTGAGGAGGCTGAGGCCCCAATAGATGCCCTGGGAGAGCAGATAGCCGGCGGCGAAGACGATAATCACGCCGAGCAGGGCCTTGAGGCAGCGTTTGACCAGGTGGTCGGGCAAGCGCCAACCGAAGGCGCGGATGAGTGCCAAGACCACGACGATCTTCAAGAGCGCGTCGAGGATATTGCAGAGCCAGTTCACGATCCCGAGAACGACCAACGCATAGAGGGGGAAGTTGTCCTCGTTGCCATATATCAGGAGGTCGGTGTTGTAGGTCGGCTGGTAGACCCAAAAACGGAAAGAGACCAGCGCCACCAACAAGAAGAGGACGACCAAGAGCACCCCCGCAAAGAGCCAGCCGGGGGTGCGTCTCTTCCGGGGCAAGTTAAGCACCAACAGGAGCGGCCAGACTAGATAGGCAAGGGCGACCAGCAGGTCAGTGCCAACACTATTGGCCAAAGGTGCCTTCGCCATGGTGACGCAGACGGCGTAAACGGCTTGTTCGAGAATCAAAAGTCCTGCCGTGACCACGACCATCCAGAGCGCGGTCTGCTTGAGATAATGCTTGCGAGCGGCCTTGAGGCCTGTTGGCTCCTGGGGAGCAGCTTTGTGCGAGGTCTGAGGAAGTGACGTGGAAGCGGCTTCTGGCCGCGGATCTGATTTTTTCATATCTACCTCATTGTAGCAGGTCGCTTCTGCCCGTCGCAGGCTGCCTCGCTGTCCTCCTGCTGTTTGAGCATCTGGCGCACATGCTAAAATGTGGATCTATGCGAAGTTTCCATGCATACGGCCACCAACAGTCTGCAGGCGGCCCCGTCTTGTGCCCATATTCGCAGAATGAGATCCAGACAAGCAGGAGGAAGAGGCTATGAAAACAGCCTTAGTGAGCGGCGCCAGCCGGGGCATCGGGCGGGCGATTTGTCTGCGCCTGGCCGAATGTGGCTGGTCGGTCGGCATCAACTACGCTGGCAACGCCGAAGCGGCCGAGCAGACGCTCAAGCTCTGCCAAAGCGCCAGCGAACAACGGCCAGCTGCCCATCGCGCCTTGGACGAAACCGCTCCACGTTTTGAGATATATCAGGCTGACGTCAGTGATTTTGAGGCCTGCCAGGAGATGTATGCGGCCTTCAAGGAGGAGTTCGCCGTCAAGGCCCCGACCGCCCTGGTCAACAACGCCGGCATCACCCGGGATAACCTGATCATCAAGATGGCCCCAGAGGACTTCGACGCGGTGATCGCGGCTAACCTGCGCGGCTGCTTCAACCTCTGCAAGCTGGCCGCCCGTGATATGTTGAAGGCCCGGGAAGGTCGCATCATCAACACTGCCAGCGTGGTCGGGCTCTACGGCAATGCTGGTCAGGCCAACTACGCGGCCAGCAAGGGCGGCATCATCGCCCTGACCAAGTCCTTGGCCAAGGAACTGGGCTCACGCGGTATCACGGTCAACGCGGTCGCCCCCGGCTTCGTCGAGACCGACATGACCGCGGTGCTCTCAGACGAGCTGCAAGAACAGATGAAGAAGCAGATCGCGCTGGGCCGGGCGGCTAAGCCGGAGGAGGTCGCTGACCTGGTGGCTTTCTTGGTGAGCGACAGGGCTTCCTACATTACAGGACAGTGTATACAGGTGGATGGCGGTATGTTCTAATGAAAAACTTGCTATTTGGCGCATTTCGGCCTCGCGCCGCTGCTCGTTACCGACAGGTAACCACGCAGCGTCGCTCGACCGAACTGCACTCAAATATCAAATTTTTCAGACTTTGAATTTTCTGGTCATTGAAAGGAAAGATAGAAGATGAGTTCGAGCGACAGGCGCAGAGTGGTTATCACTGGCATGGGCACGGTCAACGCCGTGGGCATGGACGTGGCGGACTTTTGGGAAGGCGTCAAGGCCGGGCGCAACGGCATCAGGCCGATCGAGGGCTACGATACCAGCAGCCAGGCGGCGACTTTAGCCGCTGAGGTAAAAAGCGATTACAAGGACGTCCTGAAGCCGGCCGAGCTGCGCAAAATGGATCGTTTTACCCAGCATGCTATGGTCGCCTCGCGCGAGGCGATTGCCGATAGCGGGCTTAGCCCCGATAACACCGACTATACCCGGGTGGGCACCCTGATCGCCTCCGGGATCGGTGGCATGTCCACCACGGTGCGCGAGATCGCCCGGGGTGAGCAGCGTGGCATGGACAAGATCTCGCCTTTCTACATCCCGATGACCATCTCCAACATGGCGGCCGGCCAGATCGCCATCGAGAATGGCTTCAAGGGCGACGCTACCTGCGTGGTCACTGCCTGTGCCTCCTCCACCCACGCGGTCGGCCTGGCGATGCGCCAGATCCGCCACGGCTACGCCGACGCCATCGTCTGCGGCGGCACCGAGGCGGCGGTGATTCCGCTGGCGATGGGCGGTTTTACCAGTATGCATGCCCTACATATCGGTGATGACCCGACCCGCGCCTCTATCCCCTTCGACGCCGAGCGTAACGGCTTCGTGATGGGTGAGGGCGCCGGCGTGCTGGTGCTCGAGGAGCTCGAACACGCCCAGGCACGTGGGGCCCATATCTATGCCGAGGTGGCCGGTTTCGGCGCGACCTGCGATGCCTACCATATCACCGCCCCAGACCCGAGTGGCGAAGGGGCGATCGGCGCGATGCGCCAGGCCGTGGCCGACGCCGGGCTTGAGCCAGCGGACATCTCCTACATCAACGCCCATGGCACTTCGACGCCACTCAATGACAAGACCGAGAGTGCGGCCATCCATGCCGTCTTCGGTGCGACCGCTGCCGAGCCGGTGGCGGCCGAGGGGAGCAACGGCGGCTTCGCCCCGCCCACCTCTTCGACTAAGGCGATGCACGGCCACGCGCTCGGTGCCACCGGCGCCATCGAGGCCATCGTCTGCGCGCTGGCCTGTCGCGACGACTTCATGCCCGCCACCATCAACTACCAAGTCCCCGACCCCGAGTGCGATCTGGATGTCATCCCGGGCGAGGGACGCGAGGCCACGGTCAGGGCGGCCCTCTCCAACTCCTTGGGCTTTGGTGGGCATAACGCGACTCTCGTCGTTACTAAGTTCACGGACTAGGGCCTAAACTTCCGGGATGTATCAGATGTATCAAAGGGATGAGATGTATCAAAGGGATGTATCAAAGGGACGTTTCATTTGATACATTGACAGACGGTTCAACCAAAGAGAAATCAACTTCAATGTATCAAATGAAACGTCCCTTTGATACATCAACTTCAATGTATCAAATGAAACGTCCCTTTGATACATCCCTTTGATACATCGGGGACGCTTAACACTCTCAATAGTCCGGGTCAGCTTAGCTGTTGGCAACCGTTGGCGAGGCTATTTAGCATCTCATCTTTACAAGTGCCCTCGAAAGCATTGAGCACGACATGGCTCTCACCTGACTGACGCGGCTTTGGAACAACTTTCAAAATCGATTTCGTGTAACATAATGTGATATTATGCTATGGTTTATTAACTAAACGTTGCAAGGAGTTATCATGGCTGCTGCAGTACAAGTTGCTACAAGAGTGAGCCCGCAAGTGAAACTCAAAGCTAGCCGGGTGTTCGAACATTACGGCCTCGACACCGCTACCGCCTTACGCATGTTCCTGACCGTCACGGCCGACGAGCAAAGGATACCGATTGGAATTGACCGCCCTCTTGTCGAGGACTTCCCCAACCCAGAGACCGCCGAAGCGATCCGGCAGGGGAACGAGTTCCTCGCCAGCGGAAAACCCGGCCGCTATCGTAACGCCGACGAGCTTTTCGAAGCATTGGACCTGTGAAAAAATCCCTAGAGACGATGCCTGCCTTCAATCGTGCTTTGAAGAAGGCCAGGAAGAAACATTATGACCTCGACCAACTCAAAGACGTTGTCGTTCTGCTCTCCAACGGGACGGAGCTGCCGAAGCACTACCACGACCACGAACTGAAAGGCAATTGGGCCGGCACCCGCGAACTGCACATCACGAACGACCCGGATTGGCTCTTGATCTACAGCGCGAATGAGAATGTCGTCGTCTTAGAACGCATGGGCTCACACGACGAATTGTTTCTTTGACGAATCCGTTCAGAAAGGAAAGATAATGGCGAAGACACTCGACCTGGAGGGAATCAAGGGCATCCTGCCGCATCGGGAACCCTTCCTGATGATAGACGAGGTGACAGACTTTGAGCCGGGCGTGTCCTGTACGGCGTTGAAGCACGTGTCGGCGGACGAGCCCTATTTCAAAGGGCATTTTCCGGGTTATCCGGTGATGCCCGGCGTGCTGATCCTCGAGGCGATCGCCCAGACCGGCGCCATCGCCCTGCTCGGCGAGCCAGCTAATCAAGGCAAGATCGCGCTCTTCGGCGGGGCCAAGAACGCGCGTTTTAAACAGCAGGTGCGCCCTGGTGACACCCTGGAGATCAGCTGCACCCTGGGCGCCCGCAAAGGCCCCCTGGGCTTTGGCGACGGGGTGGCTATGCTCGACGGCAAGGTTGCCTGTAAAGCGACTATTTCTTTCGCGGTGATGGATTAAGCGCAAGCGGATGCGTCGGGGGACACCCTATAGAGTGTCCCCCGGAAGTAGGAACAAGGTGGAAACCCTAGCGCAGGTCGAGGTCTTTGGGGTCGATGCACTGACTTTCGGACTCTTTGCCGGAATTCTTTGAACGCGCGGCGGCCGCCTCCGCGGCTCGCTTCTTGGCAGCTGCTTTGGTCTTCTTCTTCGCCGCTGCCTTCTCTTTCGCCGTTTTCGCTTTCTTTGCGGCTGCGGTCTTCTGCGCGGCTTGTTGTTGGGCTTGTTGCTGGGCAGCCGCCTGGGCGGCGACCGCGTCGGCTTGTTGCTGGGCTGTCATGGCTGCTTGTTGTTGTTGATTATCTTGTCCTTGTAAACTCGCGTTTGCCAAAAGGGCGAGGACGATGGCCACGATGACGAGCACGATAATCACGATGAAACCGATCATCAAGCCATGACTTTTTTTCTTAGGCGCTGCCGGGGTAACGTCTGCTTTTGGTGTGGTACCTAGCCCAGCGCCCCCAACCAAGCCTGGGGTCTCTCCCAATACCATCTTCTCTTCTTGGTTAGCCATCTAGCTGCCTCCTTATTTTTTCTTGCCGAGCCCCAGGAAAGCTGGATCGACCAGGTCTTTCAAGTTGCGTTCGGCTTTCTCAACAATCACATAATCAGCCCCGGTCTGGGCAATCAAACCCGGCTCGTAGGGGGTCATCTTCGAGAAGTACGCCGACTTGGTAATCGACGCGAGATAGGGTAGCATCGCGTTGCCAAAACTATCCCGATAGACCACCAGGTGGGCTTCGCCCTTTCCGCTGGTCTGGATACGCCCGGCCTCATAGGCTTCCTCGCCGGGGCTGGGATCGCTCGAGCGGTAACGCCAGTCCGCTCCGGTAAGCGCCGGCCCGTCGTTCACGCCTTTCAAGTAATAGTCATCCTCTGGCGCTGCGCCTGCGGGATAGAGCATCTGGGCAAGATCCCCGACATGGTCGGCGCGAGTGGTAAAGGAAGTCGGCCAAACGACCGAGGAGTGCAAGCCCAGCTTCGCGGTCGCGGCCTGCATCGCCATCAAGGCACCGACATTATTCCAATGCGTATCGGTCTTGAAATAGGACAGCTGCAGCGCGCTCAGGTCCACATACGTGACACCGGCCGCATCCAGGAAGGGCTTCAGCCGGGAAGCATTCGACGCGCCGGTTCCCCGTAGGTAATAATACGGCATATGTTCCGGGTAAAGGCTTGCCTTGTCGGGCGCGAGCATGAAGGCGAAAGCCGCGCCTTGGGCGTCGCACTGGTCTTGGAACGCCTTCAGGTTCTCCGCTATCTTCTTCAAGTCGGCGTTGCTGAGCGGATCTGTTTGGACATAATCGGAAAGGGTCCCGGCATAATACAACCAGCCGTCCTTCCCACACACGACTTGGTCGGAGCTCGAGGTGCCAAGCGCGCCGGCCTCGAGTCGCGCGTTTGCGCTGATTAACTGGTTGCGCAGGGCGAAATGGTCGTCAAACCACCCACCTAAGTCGCCCCAGGAGAAATTGGTCAGGTCGCGTTTCTCCGGAGAGCTCGTAGTCGGAGCGACCAGCATACCCAGGCTGGGGACGGTGAGCAGCGCGGCGACGATGACGAGGAAAAGCACCTTGAATACCCGGCGGTGCCGCTTGCGGGGCGCGCGCTGGGCGGGAACCTGCTGAAAGGGTATGCGCTGATCTGACACGCTCAAGGCCTAGAATCGATAGTAGATGAAAGGATTATAGCCGCCCGGGGCCAACTGGAGCAAGCAGAAGACGAGAAGCGCGACGGACAAGACATAACTCGCGACGTGCAAGGCACTCTTCAAGCTCGCCGCTCCCGCAGGGGAGAGCAGAGTCGCGCCCGAAGCGCGGCGGTCAAGCGAGGTTGAAGCGGAGCCGCCGAGGCCAGAAAGACGATGGCGCAGGGCCGGCAGGACGGGCGTGGCCGCGACTGCCGCAGCTATCAGGGCAAGGACGACCGGCGGGTTCAGGTTCCAGAGGAGACGGGCAGTGCACACCGTTTCGAAGTGGAAACCGCTGAACATCTGTCCCAACATGAAAGCGGCCTGTGCGAAACTGCTCGAGCGAAAGAGCACGAAAGCCAGGCAGACCACCAGTAAGGTGTAGATGACGCCGAGCGGCCGGGGCAGCTTGCGGATTGGTAGGTATTCCTCGAGGAGCAGGAAGAAACCGTGCACTAGGCCCCAGACCAGGAAAGTCCAGGCGGCGCCGTGCCAGAGGCCGCATACGGCGAAGACGATGACTTTGTTGGCAACGGCACGTGGGCGGCCCTTGCGGTTGCCACCGAGGGGGAAGTAGAGGTATTGTTTGAACCAGGTCGAGAGGCTGATGTGCCAACGCCGCCAGAACTCACGGATGCTGGCGCTCGCGTAAGGGTAGTCGAAGTTCTCGGGATAATGGAAGCCGAAGATACGGGCCATGCCGATTGCCATGTCCGAGTAGCCGGAGAAATCGAAGTAGATCTGCGCAAGATAACAGATCGCCCCCAGCCAGGCGCAGGCGACGTTGATCTGCGCGAAAGGAGCGCCATACATCGAATCGGCCACCGCGCCCAAGGTGTTCGCGAGCAGGACTTTCTTGCCCAGGCCGCAGATGAAGCGGCGGCAGCCCAGCACGACCTCGCGCAAGCTCTGCCGACGCTCGCCGAGCTCGCTCTCGACGTCGTGGTACTTGATGATGGGCCCGGCGATCAGTTGGGGGAAGAAGGTGATATAGAGGAGCACGTTGAAGTAGTTGCGCGCCGCCTCCACCTCGCCGCGATAGACGTCGATCACGTAGGACATCGCCTGGAAGGTGTAGAAGGAGATGCCGATGGGCAGGCTGATGGCGAGCGCGGGAACGAACATGTCCGCGTATTTGAAGACCGCCAACATCCCTAAGTTGAAGACGACGCAAAGGACGAGCGGCAGGCGGCGTCCGGTCTGTTTCAAAGGACGGGGCGACTGCACAGCGGGCGCTCCGATCCAAAGCGCGAGCAGCCAGTTCGCCACCGAGGAGAGCAGCATCAAGATGATGTAGACTGGCTCACCATAAGCGTAGAAAAGCAAGCTCAGCACGATCAGGAGAGCGTTCTTCAAAGGCATACTGAAACGGCGCCCGGGCGGGACCAGGAAATACAGAACCGCCGCGAGCGGCAGGAACACACAGAGGAAGATCAGTGAGGAGAAAACCATGGGATCAAAGCGGCCTTTAGGACGACGTCACGGACGCGTGAAAGCGGGTTCAGTTCTTTCCCTTGTGGTAAGCCATCGGCGCCCCGGCGTAGGTCTCCATGTACCAATCCCGCGAAGGGACCTCGTTTTCCATGCAAGGGTCGCAGACTACTTTCTTCCCGTTCGTGTAGGCGATCTGGCACCAGCCATGCGGTGCGTGGTTGCCACCACAGGTCCCTGCATAAGTCCGCGCGTTGTAGCCCATCGACCGGGCAATCCAGCAGAAGAGGCTGGCGTAGCGGTAGCAGTTGCCGCCGTGGTCCTTATACATCTGCTTGGCTAGCTTGACGCTCCAGGTCTTCCAACCGCCTTTTTCGCCCAGTGTCTTGTGGTGGCGCCCGATATAAGGTAGGTGGGCGACATAAAGATAGTACTTATGCAGGGCCCCGTGGCTGTGCCCATATTTGTGGAAGATCTTACGCAGGTAGCCATCGAGGGTAGTGCTCATGCCGGTATAAGGGCTAAGTCGGGTCTTGCACCAGCTGCTGTAGTTGATCTGGCTGGTGGCTACTCCCGCCGCGTTCACACCAGTGCTGAAAGTTTTGAAAGCACGCACTTTCACGTAGTAGTCCTTGCTATTGGATAAGCCGGTGAGTTTCTTCTTGGCGGTGGCCGCCCCCGAGACTGAAAGATAGCGCTGCGTTTGGCCTTTGAGATAATAGGCGATTTGGTAACCGCTGGTGTTGGCGGCGTTTTTCTGCGGCGTCCAGGATACGGTGATGGCATTCTCGCTCAAGGTGATTTGGGTGATGGTCTGAGGTTGCGCCGGAACTATGCGATAGTCGCCAAGGAGCAGGTAATCGGTCGCATCAGCAAAAGCGGTGTTACCGCTGGTGGTAAGGAAGACCCGGTAGAGCCCGACGGCGACCGGATGGGCGGAGCTGATCTGCGACGAACCTGCGGCTTGGTAGAAGAGACTGATTTGGCCTACCCCCGCAGGCTGGCTCAGGATCTCTGCGACCTGGCCGGTGCCGGTATAGACATCTGATTGATCATAGGTGAACTGGCTCGCCGTGAGCGCCGGCTTAGCGGGAACGGCTTCCGCCGCGAAGACCGGGCCGCTGTTGCCACCGAAGACAAGCGTGACCGCGATGATCGCAGACAACAACAGAGCAAGAGCGGGGTTCTTGCGAAATTTTTTTTGAGTGGGGTTAGTAACAAGAGAATGGTGTAAGGACATGGTCATCTCCGTGAACAAAAAGAAAACAAGCCCCCTCCGCGGCAAAGGTGGTGGCGTCCAGCGCTTAATATTTTTTTGTGTTGGACAGTGTACATCTTAGGCGCATCTATTTTAGGGCATTCTGCCCAAGAATGTGGCACCGCTTCCTCCGTGGGGAGATAGCCCTTTTTAAGGAATAAAGGCGAATGCGTGTCGCTTAGACACTCCCGTTGACACAGCGTATAGCGCATGATACAATCTACTGCGGAGCGGGAGTATGTGGTGTGCTTGTCCGGCGGCGAACCTAGTGTGTTGTCGGCAGGAACATGAGGGAAGGGGATTGATGACAAGAGTCATAAGGCAACACGCTGGATTAAAGGAATTGTCTTTAATGATGGCGGTCTTGCTTGTCCTAGCCGTGCTTTGGGTGCCGAAGACAGTGTGGGCATCCAATAGTTATGATATGCAAGGCTCGACTGAGCATGCGTGGGTATACTACACCGGATACGGCACATTCGT
>JAISGO010000012.1 GCA_031263025.1 Coriobacteriales bacterium | reverse complement strand
GCACGATGTCGCTTTCTTTTAGCCATTTCGCGCTATCTCCCAATTGGTCTTGGGCAAGGCTAGTCTGCTCGAAACTGGTCGGGTTCATGAAATAATAATCATCGCCATCTTTATAGAGGTATTGCATCTCGGTGGTTGACATCATGATCTCGTCGAACTTCTCACCCGAGCGGAAAGTCAGTTCATTGACGCGGTTGGTCTCAATGTTGCGCACCTTAGTGCGCACGAAAGCGCCACCTTTGCCCGGTTTGACATGTTGGAATTCGATAATTACGTGAGGCTTGCCATCGATCATGATGGCCTTGCCGTTCTTGAAATCTGCAGTGGAGATACTCATGTAGTCTGCGTGTTCCTTTCTTTCTTAGCGAGTTGACTTGTTCAGCGAAGACCGTAGCCCTATAAAGCTAAGAGCTGATCTAGCTGCTTGTCGACGGTCTCAGCCAAGAGCAGCTCCATCGGCTGCTTGGTAGGGTTGCCGTTAAGGCCCTCATAAGCGCTAATCGCATCGAAATAACGCTGGCGTTCCGGCAGCGGGAAGACCACCTGAGGGTAGCCGGCCTCAGCCAAGATGATATTCGATGCCAGGCGCCCGAGCCGACCGTTGCCGTCACCGAAAGGATGCACTTTCTCCAGGCGGAGATGGAAGAAGGCGGCCCTGGCCACCGGGTGCTCGCCCTCGCTTTGGGTTAAATTATCGATCAGCTGAGTCATCTTGTAGGGGACTTTATTGAAATCGGTGGCACGATGATCGTTGACCTGCATGTTGAAGTCGCGGTAATTGCCAGCAATCGCTGGTTTATAGAAGAGGATGGTCTGGTGCAGGAGTTTGAGGTTGTACTCGCTCAGCTTGGTTTGTTCCTTGATCATCTTCTCGGCTAAACGGCGGGCTAAAAACAAGCCGAACACCGCCAGATGGTCGAACATGGTCTTGCCTGGGATCACTTGGTTCTGCTCAAGGATAGTGCTGACGTCTTCGAAGGTCAGGGCATTGCCGTCAAGGGCGGCGGAATTGAACACCGCTTGGCTCAAGTAGCTCGAACGATAGGCTTCGATTTTCTCGTCATCGATGGCCTTGGCGTCAAGTTCGGCTTTTTTGCGGTCGATTTGTTGGAGTAGTTCTACTAAATCCATAGTCTCGTTCCTATCCTCACAATGGTCGCACCCTCCAAGATCGCTAAGGCAAAATCGCCAGACATACCCATAGAGAGCTCGCAGAGATTATACTGTATCGCTAATTCGCGTAAATCTGAAAAAGCTTGGCGGGCGCGGGCCTCGGCCTTGGTGCGCTCGTCAGGGGAAGCATCGAGGGGAATCCGCGGAGCCATCGTCATAAGGCCACGTAGATCAACGCCGGCAGATTCCTCAGCCATTTCCACCAAGGCTGGTAATTGCTCCGGAGGCACCCCGTCCTTACTCAGCTCACCTGAAGTGTTGACTTCAAGCAGAATGCCCTGCACGATACTCTGGTCCAAGGCGAGCCGGTCGATCCTCTGCAGAGCATGTGCGCTCGCCACTGAATGGATGAGAGCGGCCCGCCCCACGATATCTTTCAGCTTGTTGGTTTGGATACTGCCAATGAAATGCCAATCTTGCTCGGGATATGCGCTCTGACGGGCCTTAAATTGGGGCTCACGGTTCTCGCCGAAAGCATGGTGGCCGAGTGCAATCGCTTGCTCGAGTTCGGACAAGCCGACTGCCTTGGTCACCGATAACAGTTTTACCTCGGAAACAGCGCGGCCTGCATCATTGCAGGCCGCTTCAATCTCGGCCATGACGGCCGCGTAGTTATCGGCGATCCTACTCAAGACCGGGGGTTCCGCTGCTCGGTTTGGGGGCAAGGAAAGGCGGTAGATAGCCCGGATCGGTGATGTCTTTGGCCACCGGCTTGCCAGCGGCGGGCTGGGGTGCGGAGAGATGGGTCTGGGGTGCCGTGCTCGCGCTCGCGGATCGTTCTCCGAGGGCGGCGTGGACGGAGCGGTTGCTGGCTTGGATTGGATGCTCCCCGAACAGACTGCCAGCGCCCTCGTTGCCACGACCGAAATTGATCTCTGGGAAACCGGTCGCGATGACCGTCACCCTGACTTGGTCTTGTAGGGCATCATCGACTACGAATCCGGCGATGATGTCCGCGTCCGGAGAGGCCGCCTCGGTCACCGTCTCAGCGGCTTCATTGGTCTCTTCAAGGGTCATATCACTGCCGCCAGCGATGGAGACCAACATATGGGTGGCACCTTCGATAGAGGTGTCAAGCAACTTGGAGTTGATGGCTTGGGTGGCTGCTTCTACTGCGCGGTTGTCGCCCGAGGCAGAACCTACCCCCATCAGAGCAGTGCCGGCGTCTTTCATCACCGAACGCACGTCGGCGAAATCGACGTTGACCGTGCCGCTGACGGTCAGCATGTCCGTGATGCCCTGGGTGCCTTGGCGTAAAACGTCGTCAGCCAAGCGGAAAGCGTCAAGCATACTGGTCTTCTTCTCAACGATCTGAAGGAGGCGGTCGTTTTCGACCACGATTAAAGCATCGACCTTGTCAGCCAGCAGCTGGATGCCTTCCTCGGCCTGAGTACGGCGCTTGCGCCCCTCAAAGGAGAAAGGTTTGGTCACGATCCCGACCGTGAGGGCGCCAATCTCGTCTTTGGCGATCTCAGCCACGATCGGCGCGGCCCCGGTGCCGGTCCCGCCGCCTTCGCCTGCAGTAATGAATACCATGTCAGAACCGCCGAGCACCTCACGGATGTCGTTACGGGACTCTTCTGCCGCCTGGGCGCCGATCTCAGGGTTAGCACCAGCCCCAAGACCACGGGTAAGCTCCTCACCGATATGGACGATACGGTCGGCATCGCTCATCAAGAGAGCCTGCCTATCGGTATTGATAGCGATGAACTCTACATCCTTGACGCCAGCCTCGATCATGCGGTTGACCGCGTTGGTGCCTCCCCCGCCAACGCCGACCACCTTGATAACGGCGACGTATTGGGTCGGGGCGGCACCGATCTTGTTGATTGTATCCTCGGGCATTGCCTACCTCCCGGTATCTGGACGAAGTGCATCCGTCCGCGTCTGTATTGTTCTAATGATACTCATTATTCGCTTTTTGTGGCAGCTTTTTCAGCACGTGCACTTTTACTTGTAGTAGCGGCTTTAGCGCCCTTGGTAGCAGGTTTGACGGCAGCGCTGGAAACGCTTTTGGGCTTGCTGGCCTTAGCCGTAGAAGTGCTCTTGCTGGCAGCGGGTTTCTTAGTCGCCTTGGCAGCAGTCGTCTTCTTCGGAGCGGCCTTAGCTGTTGCCGCACTTTTCGCCTTAGGCTTGGCGAGTGGCTCAAGGGCGGCTTTGATAGCGGCCGCGCTGCGCAGGGCGGAGGTGGCCTGTTTAGGCTGGCTTGCGGTGGTAGCTTTGGCTGCGACTTTGACCAGCGCGGCGAAAGCCGGCTTGTCAGTGATCGCGATCTCGCTTAAGACCTTGCGATCGAGTAACACCCCAGCTTGCTTGAGGCCATTAACGAAGCGTGAGTAGCTGATCCCGTTCATACGGCAGGCGGCATTGATCCTGGTGATCCAGAGACGGCGGATGTCGCGCTTCTTGTTGCGGCGATCGCGGTAGGCATATTGCAGGGAGTGTTGGACCTGCTCCTTGGCTGCACGGTAGGTGCGGGATTTGTCGCCGTAGTAGCCCTTTGCCCGGGCAAAAACGGTACGGCGTTTTTTCTTTGCGTTGACGGCTCTCTTAACTCTTGCCATTTTCTATGTATCCTTTCTTAGGTTTCTTGAAAATCCGATACTCGAGTCGCGTTCGTGTCTGGCAGGCCTGAAGTGAACTGGCGGTATCCAGTGACGGATAGACCTGAACCCGCTCGAAGAGCGGATTTTCAGCGTAAGCCGAGGTTGCGGCTGATTACCCTGACATCTGCTGCTTTGATCGCAGTCTCATGGCGGAAATTACGCTTCCGTTTCTGGGACTTCTTGGTCAGGATATGGCTTTTGAAAGCCTTCCCGCGCAAGATCTTGCCGGTCTGGGTCCCCCGGAAGCGCGTGGCGGCACCTCTATGCGTGTTCATTTTCGGCATGTTGATTGGATCCTTTCTCCTCTGCGGCCAGACCCTCGGTCTGGGCCGCTTGTTTTTGCTCGGCGCCCTTCTCGTTTCGCTTCTTAGCTGCGGCCAAAGGCGCGATCAGCATATGCATGTTGCGGCCTTCGAGTTTGGGCGCGTTCTCGACTGCGGCGATACCCTCAAGATCTCCGGAGAGCTTCTCCAGGATTGCCAGGCCGGATTGGGGGCGGGACATCTCGCGTCCCCGGAACATGATCGTGACCTTGACTTTACAACCTTGATCGAGGAAGCGCAGGATGTGTTTTTTCTTGGTCTCATAATCACCGGTGTCGATCTTGGGGCGGAACTTCATCTCCTTGATCTCCACTTTATGCTGGTTCTTACGGGCCATCTTCTGCTTCATCGCCTGGTCATACTTGTACTTGCCGTAATTCATGATCTTGACTACCGGAGGGCGCGCGTTGGCAGCCATCTCGACCAGGTCCATACTGGAATTGTGGGCTTGGCGCAAAGCCTCCTTCAAGTCGACGATCCCCCGCTGGTTGCCATCGGCGTCGATCAGGCGGACTTGCTCAGCCCGGATCGCGTTGTTCAACCGCGGCGCGTTATTTTGTGACATGTTCTCCTTTCAAAAATACCCATGCAACGCAAACAGCCGCACGGGTATCCGAAAGAAACTTCAAATCAACCGAGGAGCTGCCAGGCGGCGCAACAGGGTGAGGCGTAAAACCTGCTTGTATGTGAAATTGGGTGGACGCAACGCGCCCATACCATGATTCTAGCACATCGTCAGAGCAGTAGCACTTGGTAACGCTTCGGTAGCAGTTTTAGAAAATCTAAGTCTGCTTACATTATACTATCTGTATTCGTATGAGGAGAATTCAATGGCTGATACACAGGCTGAACATACACAGGATAAGACCATAGACCGACACGACGAGGCTGCGCTAGGACAGAGCCGAGGGAATAGCCAAAAAGCGGACAGTCAAACCCCCGAAGCGGCTGCGGCCAAGGCTGACCCAGCCAAGCCGAAGCACCGTAACAAGTCCGCCAAGCTTGAAAAAGAACTTGAGCATACCCAGCAAGACCTACTCGGGGCCCAGGCTGAGACCGCTGCCTACAAAGATAAACTCGCCCGCTTGCAGGCTGAATGGGACAATTTCCGCAAGCGCACCGCCCAAGAGAGGAGTGCCGAGAGGCAGCGCGCCACTGAGAGCCTGATCACTGACTTGCTGCCCTGCCTCGATGACATGGAGCGGGCCTTGGCGGCAGCCAACGCTGCTGACGGATTACAGGCTGGCGTGCAAGCCGTCTATAACAAGCTCGGCGAAGCCCTGGCTAAGCATGGCTTGAGCGCGATTGATCCGCTCGGCCAGGCTTTCGACGCCAAAGAGCACAACGCAGTAGCCAAGGTCGCCTCCGCGCAAGATGAGGACATCATCTGCGAGGTCTATCAAAAAGGCTACAAGATAGCCGACAAATTGATCCGTCCTGCCATGGTCGCCGTTTCAGCCGGAAAGGCAAGCAATGGCAAAGACTAAAGAGAAGACCTATTATGAAGTGCTCGGCTTGGACAAAGACGCCAGCCCTGAGCAAATCAAGCGTGCTTTCAAGCGTTTGGCCCGCAAATACCACCCCGACACAGGCGGTGACGCCGAGAAATTCAAGCAGGTCAGTGAGGCCTACGAGACCCTCTCCGACAAGAAGAAGCGGGCAGAATACGACCAACTCCTGGCCTATGGCGCTTTCGCTGGTGGCATGCCCCAAGGTGGTCGATACCAATGGGGCGGTTCTGGCCCTGACCCCTTTGCTGGTCAAAACGGTTGGCACGTGCAGGTGAACGGCCAAGACGTAAGCGGCGGCACCTCTGCCTTCGATTTCGGCAGTAATATCGGCGACATCTTCGCTCATATGGCGCATGGTGAAGGAGCTTTCGCGCACAGCTGGCAAAACCCAACCGGCCCAGCAAGAAGGGGCCCCGACCGTAAACAGGCCAGTCCTCAGCCGGACAGGGGCCGTGACATCGAAGTCAGCTTGCCACTCAGCTTCGACGAGGCCTTCACAGGCTTGACCAAGACGGTCTCAGTTAAGGCTGGCGGCAAGAAGCAGACCCTAAAGGTAAAAGTGCCAGCAGGTGCCGTCGACGGTGGCAAGCTACGCTTTAAGGGCAAGGGCGCCGCCGGAGCAGGCGGTGCCAAGGCTGGTGACCTGGTCATCAAGACCATCCTAGAAGACCATCCCCTGTACCGTAGGGAGGGAGCAGACGTAGTCTTCGACCTACCGCTGTCGCCAGCTGAGCTCGGTTTGGGGACGAATGTGACGGTACCGACTCCCGCCCATCAGAAAATCAAGATCAAGATTCCGGCTGGCACCCCTGACGGCAAAGTCCTTGTCTTGAAGGGCAAAGGCGCACCGGACGTCGCCAGCAAGAACGAGCGCCACGGCGACCTTAAGGTGATTTGCCACATGAGCCTACCGGCGCAGCCCAATCCGGGCCAACTCGAGGCCCTCAAACGCTATCTGGCGGCCTCGCCAGCGGACGGCTGTGATATCCGCCCCCAAATCACCGGCCTGCTCGACTAAGGAGATAGGGTATGGACGATCGCGACAAACCAGTCTATATGATCAGCGTGGCCGCCGACCTCGCCCACATGCACCCGCAGACCTTGCGGGTATATGAGCAGCGGGGCCTGGTTTCGCCCAAACGCACTAGCGGCAACACCCGGATGTACTCTGAAGCAGACATCGAACGCCTGGAGCTGATCAACCGTTTGACCCACGAAGGCATCAACCTCGCTGGGGTCCTGCGGGTATTGGACATGCAGGCTGAAATCGAGAAGCGGGACGACCGCATCACCAAGCTCGAGCGGCAAAATATCCGGGTACAGGAACGTATCCACGAGCTGGAGCTACGGACCAAGATCACCGCGATTATCAAACAAGACGGCCAGGAGATTACAAAATACGTCGAAGGCGGGGTCGTGACCAAGCAACTCCCGCCTAAGAAAAAGTAAAATCCTGAGGTCTTTGCAAATGACTTCGAGATGGCCTCTCAAAAACAGCTGGGACCATCCACTGGACAATTCGATGAGAAGGAGTATTCCATGCACTATAGCTATCCTTGTCAAGGCACCTGCTCACAACAAGTCGATTTCGACATCGACGAGGGTGGCAACCTCCATAACGTCAGCTTCGTCGGCGGCTGTGACGGCAATCTAAAGGCAATCGGCAAATTGGTCGAAGGACGCCCTGCTGTTTCGGTAGCGGCCCTCCTGAAAGGCAATCTCTGCGGCATGAAATTGACCTCCTGTGGCGACCAACTGGCCCAAGCGATTGAATACTCCCTTTAAGGAAGTGGCGGCTATGCCCAAGACCCACCTCCTCACTTTTCTCGGCACCGGCGCCTCCTGTGGGGTGCCAAGCTACTACTGCGGCTGCCCTGCCTGTGAAGAAGCCTTGCGCGACCCGCGTGCGCGACGGGATTGCTCAAGCATCTTGATTCAGGGTGAGGAGAACACCCAGATCGACACCGCTCCTGAATTGCGCAGCCAGTATATCCGGGAGGGTATCCGCAAGGTTGAACGGGTACTGTTCACCCACGAGCATTTCGACCACATCGGCGGCCTGCCACAGCTGGAATACCTGGTTCGCCTGCAGACCAAACGCCCCCTGCCGGTCTATGGTTCAGCTGAGACCCTAGAAGCGATCGGGCGGCGTTTCGACTTCATGGCCGATGTGCTTGAGGGACACCAAATCGACTTGGACGAGGAGTTGGATTTCGACGGGGTACGCTACACTCCCCTCGCCGCTGCCCACTGCCCTGGTACTTTTGGCTACTTAATCGAGACTGGAATAAGCCGCTGCGCTTATTTCTGCGATAGTGGCCGCTTGCCTGAGCCGAGCTTTTCCCACTTGCGGGAATACGCCCAGATCGGGCAGCTGGATTACCTGATCATCGACGCCACTTTCAACGGCGAGAATTGGATGCCGGCTTCGCACCATAGCATCGACCAGGCAATCGACTTGGCCCAGACCTTGGGCCCCAAACACACCTTGCTCACCCACCTCTCAATGCACTATGACACGCCGATCACCCTTGCAGAACTTGAGCAGAGGCTAGCCGACATTGCTGGCTTGGATATCAAAGTCGCCTACGACGGTCTGAAAATCCGCATCTGAGATCACCTTCCCCTTTTGCGCTGCCCAAAATTTTGACCCGCTGTCCGGATAGGCTGGGTAACGGTTCGGCAAACACGCTTGCAATAGCTTTGAGCGCGTGCCATAATCTAAGTGTATAAGACTTAGATTTATCAGAAAGCAGGGGACATATATGAGACCAGATAAATGGGCGGAAAGTGCCCAACTCATCATCCAACAGGCAATGGGGGTGGCAGCGGACGCCGAAGCGGCCATGATCGAACCCGAGCATCTACTTAAGGCCCTACTCGACGCCAAGGAGAACAACATCGCCGGTATCATCGAGAAGGCAGGCGGTGATCCGAGCGCCCTGAGAACTGCCGTCGACCAGGCTATCGCAGCCAACCCCAAAGTCAAAGGCGTGCCGATGACCGCGCCGTCATCGGATACGATGGCGACGATCACGAACGCCGAAAAGCTTGCCGCCAAGCTCGGAGACGACTATATGACCACTGAGCACCTCCTGATCGCCCTTGCCAAGGGTAAGGGCAAAGCTGGAAAACTAATGCAGGAAAACGGCCTCAGTGAAGCGACCATCGAACAGGCCTATCAGGATCTGCGCGGCAGTCAAAGGGTGACGGCCCAAGATTCAAAACCGCAGTTCAAAGTACTTGAACAGTATGGGCGCAACCTTACCGCCCTGGCCCGCGAAGGCAAACTCGACCCTGTGATCGGACGCTCGGATGAAATCCGCCGGACCATCCAGGTACTGTCGCGACGCACCAAGAACAACCCCGTCTTGATCGGCGAGCCTGGCACCGGTAAGACAGCTATCGTTGAAGGTTTGGCCCAGCGTATCGTTGCAGGCGATGTGCCTGGCTCTTTGACCGACCGCGATCTGATCGCACTTGACATCGCCTCGATGTTGGCCGGCGCCAAGTACCGCGGGGAGTTTGAGGATCGCTTCAAGGCAGTGCTTAAGGAGGTCGAGGACGCTGGTGGCAAGGTGATCCTCTTCATCGACGAATTGCATACTATCGTGGGCGCCGGTACCGGTGGGGGCAGCAGCCTTGATGCAAGCAATATGTTGAAGCCAGCCCTAGCCCGTGGCGAGCTCCACGCCATCGGTGCCACCACCCTCGACGAATACCGCAAGTACATCGAGAAGGACGCTGCGCTTGAGCGCCGTTTCCAACCAGTCTACGTAGGCGAGCCCAGCGTCGAGGACACTATCGCCATCCTACGCGGTCTGAAGGAGAAATATGAGATCCATCACGGAGTGCGGATTACCGACGGTGCCTTGGTAGCTGCCGCCGAGCTCTCTAATCGCTATATCAGCGACCGCTTTTTGCCGGACAAGGCAATCGACTTGATGGACGAGGCGGCGAGCCGCTTGCGCATTGAGATCGACTCGATGCCCGAGGAGATCGACATCATCGACCGCCAATACACGCAGATGCAGATCGAAGAGCAAGCTCTGCTCAAAGAAAAAGACGAGGCCTCAAAGGCCCGCTTAGACAAGCTGCGCCTGGAGATGGCAGGGCTAAAGGAGCAGCTTGATGGCATGAAAGCGGTTTGGGCCAATCAGAAAGCCGCCATCACCGACGTCCAAGAGCTCAAGACCAAGCTCGAGCAGGCCCAGGTCGAATTTGAAAAGGCGACCCGTGAGGGCAAGCTGGAAGAAGCCTCACAACTTAAATATGACCAGATCCCTGCCCTGCAAAAATCGCTCGACCAGGCCAATGTGGCCTTGGAACACCGGGACGAACCTGTCGATGCCGATGCAACCGGACATGTCGACCTGCTTAAGGAAGAGGTTACTGAAGAAGAGATCGCCGATGTGGTCTCGGTTTGGACCGGCATCCCGGTCACTAAGATGATGCAGGGTGAGATCGAGAAGTTGCGCGACCTTGAAGACGAGCTGCACAAACGCGTAGTCGGACAAGACGAAGCAGTGGCGGCAGTGGCGGCGGCGATCCGTCGCTCCCGGGCAGGACTCGCCGACCCGGACAAACCAATCGGCACTTTCCTCTTCCTCGGGCCTACCGGTGTTGGTAAGACCGAGCTGGCTAAGACCTTGGCCGAGTACATGTTCGACGACGAGAAGGCGCTGGTGCGCATCGATATGAGTGAGTACATGGAGAAGTTCTCGGTGCAACGCCTGATCGGCGCTCCGCCCGGCTACGTCGGCTACGACGAGGGCGGCCAACTCACCGAAGCAGTCCGCCGCCGTCCCTACAGTGTGATCCTGCTCGACGAGATCGAGAAGGCCCACCCCGACGTCTTCAACGTACTTTTGCAGGTCTTCGACGACGGCCGCCTGACCGACGGGCAGGGTCGGATGGTCTCCTTCAAAAACGCCATCATCATCATGACCTCCAACGTCGGTTCCCAGTTCATCCGCGAATTCAACGAGCGGGGCGGCGCGCAAGCCCCCGCCAAGAACGAGATTGACCAGATGCTCGACCAGGTCATGGACAAAGTCGCCGAGCGGGCCCCGGAGTCAGGACTAAAGACCAAAGAGCAGCTTGGCCAGGGCGAGCCTGAGATTAATGACCAAAAGAAGCTCAATCAAGCAATTGACGAGCTCCTACGTCAGACTTTCAAGCCGGAGTTCTTAAACCGCATCGACGACATCATCATCTTCCAGTCACTGGGCATGGAGAACATCGACGCGATCGTCGCCCTGCAGCTGCAGGCTGCCCGCAAGCGCCTGGCTGGGCAGAAGATCGAGCTTGAGGTCAGTCCCTCCGCCGTCCAAGAACTGTCGATTGATGGGTTTGACCCAGTCTATGGCGCGCGACCGCTCAAGCGCTTGGTCCAACATAATATCATCGACACCTTGGCAGGCGCTATAGTCGCAGGGAAAGTCAAGCCTGGCGCGAAAGTCAAGATCGACCTTGACGACCAGGATCATTTCATCGTCAGGCAATAAACATGTTCAGGGGGCACCGCACGGTGCCCCCTGAACATTAAAGCAGCTCTGCGAGTACGGCCGGCCAATCCGGAAAATCAGGCCCACCAAAATAGATCAAACGGCCCGGGAAGTCTGCGGCACCGTTTTTGTGTGGGCGGTCGTCGATCAGGATATCTCCTGCGATTAAGTTTTTACAGTGGGTGAAGAAAGTACGCTTGTAGAATGGATTGTCCTTGCCAGCGCCAAAATACTGTTTGAGCCAGTTCTGCTTATCGGCGAGCCCGCTCGGATGCTGCCAAGGACAAGTCGAAAGAATGAAAAGCTCATATTTATCAGAGGATTGTAAACGTTTGACCGCATCGAGGGCGCCGGGGTAAGGGGAAAGCTCGCGGAATACCCCAGGATAGCGGTCTTTGTGTTTGCTATATGCAGGTGGCACCTGCAAGGCGTCCCAGTCCGTTAAGACCCCGTCCATGTCAATCATCAGTTTGAGCTTCTGCATAAACCTATAGTACTAGAAGATGAACATCAAGACCGTGAGCACGATGATCACTACGATCATCAGCGTTGTGCAGATATTGGCGAACAGGCCGTTTTTCAGGCTTCCCATCAGGTGCTTGTCGTTAGCCAGAAGGAGTAGGAAGATCAGCAGGATAGGTAACAAGATGCCATTGATGACCTGCGAGGTCAGCATCACGCCCAAGAGATCCACCCCGGGGATCAGCACCACCAGGGCACAAAACAAGATTAAGCAGGTGATAATGCCCTTGTAGACGGGCGCCTCCTTAAAGCTCGCTTCACCGCTGTGCTCAAAACCGAAAGCCTCACAAACTGCATAGGCAGTGGTCATCGGCAGGACACAAGCGGCCAATACGGAAGCACCGAGTAACCCTGCGCCAAAGAGGATCTTGGCGAACTGCCCCGCAATCGGCGCCAAGGCCATCGCCGCGTCCTCGGCACTGTTCACCACGACCCCACTTGAATGTAGCACCGTGCCAGTGGTGATGATGATGAACCAGACTACCAGACAGGCCAACACTGCCCCGACGAAGACGTCGGCCCGGCGCAGTGCTAATCCCTGTTTGTCCTTGCTGACACCGCCTTTTTCAGCCGTATTGGATTGACCGAAGAAAAGCATCCAGGGAGCGATGGTGGTGCCGACGATACCGATGGTTAAGGCCAGAAAGGGGCGGTCGAAGACCATCTGAGGCAAGGCGGTATGAAGCGTCACTGAACCCCAATCGGGGCTGGCCGCGAAAGCCGCCACAACATACACGATGAAGACTAGGGAGACCACTAAGAAGATGCGTTGGGTGCGTTTGTAGGAACCGCTCATCAGTAATGCCCAGATCCCGAGGGCACAGACCGGGATGCCGATGTAAGGACTTATCCCGAAGAGCTCAAGCCCCGAGGCGATTCCCGCGAACTCCGACATCGTAGTACCGAAATTCGCGACCACTAAGGCCAAGATAGCAAAAGCAGTCCAACGGATGCCGAAATGCTCACGGATGAGTGCTGCGAAGCCCTTGCCGGTCTTGGCGCCTAGGCGCATCGCCCCTTCCTGGGCCAACATCAAGAAGACCATTGCCACCGGGATAGTCCAGAGCACATTATAGCCATACTCTGCGCCGGCGACGCTGAAAGTGGAGATACCCCCAGCGTCGTTGCCGGCGAGCTCGGCCACGATCCCGGGCCCGATGGCGGCAAGCAAAACCAAAAGGAAGTGCTTATTCTGCTTCTTCTCTGCCATTAATGCACCATGACCAGGATAATCTGGACGATTATCGCAAGCACGATCACGGCAATCACCATATAGATGATCTTTGAACCGGCATTATGCAGATCCTCCTCGTGCTCTTCTTCAATCACGTCGAGAGCATCATCGACGGTGACAATGCCAAGGAGTTTCATCTGTTCGTCGATGACGGGCACCGAAAGCAGGTTGTACTTGCTGATCAGCCTGGCAACCTCTTCTTGGTCACGTTCTGGACCAGTCGTAATCAGATCCTCAACCGGGGTGGCCAAATCAGATAAGATGGCGTCAGGCTTAGCTACGACGAGCTGGCGCAAGGAGATGGTACCAGCCAGGCGTTGGGCATCATCGACCAAATAAACATAGTGCACGTTTTCTAGTTCTTGACCAGCCGCCCGAATCGCCTCGATTGCGGCCTGCACGGTCTCATCCTTTGGCAAAGTGAGGAACTCCGTCGTCATCACCCCACCGGCACTGTCTTCTTTGTATCCCAATAAACGCCGGACGTTTTGACGGTCGTCCACCCCCATGAGTTTAAGTAGGGCCTCGCGCTTATCATAATCAAGGTCACCGAGGATATCAGCCACGTCATCAGGCTCCATCTGATTGAGGACGCCAGCGGCCTGGCTGGGCGATAGCTCGTCGATGATGTCTCCTTGGTACTCGTCTTCAAGCTCGGTCACGGTGTCTGCGGCTTGTTCGGCATCGAGGTGATCAAAGACGGCCGCCCTTTGCTTGGGATCAAGCTGCTCTAAGATGTCTGCGATATCAGCTGGGTGGAGCTCTTCCAGGCGTTTGTGGGAGACGGCCAGACGGACGTCAGAGAGGTCCTTGTCGACGAGCTCCATATAGCTCCATGCGATCAATTTCTCTTTGATACTATGCCCGAAAAGCTTGCTGAGCGCAAGCATCAAACCCTCGAGATGGGGTGAGATGCCACGCAGTAAGCCACGGATGCCGACTTCGGCCCCAAGTAGACGGTATTGGCCGCCCTTAGCACCGCCAGAAGGGGCGAATTTAAGGTCGTTGACGCGCACCACTTTGAGTCCCGCAGTGTCAACGATCTGTTTGTTGAGCAGATCACGGGCAACCAACAGCTCACCGGGTTGGGTATAGCTAAAGCGTAGGTCGGTCTGGTCAACCTTGAGATGGACTTTATTTTCTTGATCGACTTGGTCAACGTATTTGCGCCAAGAGATCTGAAAGGGGGTCTTGCCCGGCCCCCTAAAAGTGATTGAGGTGATATGCGGAAAGACCTGCCCCGTCTGAATGGCTAGGTCTGATAGTTTACCAATGCTTTTACCTGAGCGGTCGTAAACCGTCCGTCCCAGGATTTGGGATAGATAAAACATCACGTCTCCCTATATCTGACATGTGTGGTAGTGCGGCCCGTCCGGCCCCACCTGGGAGACGCGGACAGGCTACATGCTTCGAGGGTGATCTAAGTGATCAGAAGCTTTCACAGTAACCTTTTCTCTTGTCCAATGAAAACGGTGATATTTTAGCACAAGCAAAGTTGCGCTATAATCTTAAGGGTTTCGCGGCGGTAGTTCAATTGGTAGAGCATCAGCCTTCCAAGCTGATTGTTGCGGGTTCGAGTCCCGTCCGCCGCTCCATTTCGCTTGTTAAAATCACCCAGCTCGCATTCGCATCGGACCTCATCACCGCCAGGTAACTTCGGTCCGATGCTCATACGATCTGGGTGATTTTTCCTACGCGAAAAACATTGTCAATGCGGGGACACCCTATAGACTGTCCCTTAGGTTCGAACAAAATATCCGGCGCCAGATTTAAGTTATCTAAATGCAAGTCTTTTCACCCGCTCCAGTCTGACTTGTCTATTTTGTGAACACCGCCTTAAAGGCCTTAAAGGTCTTACGCATGCCTTCGCTGAAAGGAGTCCAGCTGAATTCGAAGTCGCGCGTGAAACGATTAGCGTCAAGTAAGTCGTTTTGATCGAGGGGGAAGGCTAAACCGACGTTGTCCTCGATGATCTTCTCTATACCCATCGGATTACGAAGGAAACTTTGACCATTCTGCAGCTCAAGCTCTTGGAAAAGCCGGTCATAGTCAATCTGTTCAGGACTCGCCAGGTTGTAGAGCTGTTTTCCACTTCGCTCACTCGTTGCAGCCGCAATCAGGGCGCGGGCCGCATCACTGACATAGACCATGCTGAACTTGGCGCTGGCGTCACTTGGATAAGGGACAGGCTGACCCTTTATGATCCGCTCGATCAGCCAGGATTCACGGGGAGCATAGTTGTAGGGACCGAAGATGAAGCTCGGCCGGAATACCGTGTAGTCCATGTCAACTTGGGCGCTGCCCCAATCGAGCTCGTTTTCCAGATAACGCTTATCCTGCACATAGCTGCCGACTTCACCTGCGGGGAACTCATCCAACAAAGGGGCGTCCTCGTCCTTGGCTATATCGCTTGCTTGATAGACGCTCGAAGTGCTGACATAAACGTAGCGATTACAACGCCCCTTGACAAGATTGAGTAAGGCGGCGATGTCGCCAGGCTGGTAGGCACAGAGGTCGACAACTGCATCAAAGTCCTGTCTGATGAGCTCTTCTTTAACGATGTGGTCTAGCGAGGAGGCATCGTGTCGGTCAGCTTGATACTCCCTCACACCAGGCAGATCAAGCTTGTAGCGACCGCGGTTGATCACGAAGAGGTCGGCAAGGCCGCCCTCAGAGCAGAGCCGGCAAAAGACCCGACCGAGGAAATAACTACCGCCGATGACCAGGATTTGGGGCTTGTCTGTAAGCATTTTTTCTCCTTTATACGAGATACTGAGCAGGAAGTTTTGCCAAAGCCGGATCCTTGATCCGGGCTTGTAGCTCCTGGCCTTGAACAGTGAGAAAAACCTCACCGCTTGTGGTCAGTTCTTGGCGATTGAGCTCGCCTACGAGCAAAGCGCAGATCTCTTCAATGATCAGCGAAGATGCCTTGCGTTCCTGCGTCTTGGCCGGGTCGAGCAGGAAAAGCTTCTGGAGGGCCTGGCTGACCGGACTGCCCAGGAGGGGCAAGCCATACATCATGTGCGCCGCCCATTTATAGTAGGGACGATAGATTTTGTTAAGCAAGAAAACTACGGCGATCACGGCTTCGGCAAAGCGGGCCAAGATCAACTTAACGGTCAGCCATTCGCTGCGTTTGCCCGTCCTTTCGAAGTTGTATTGGCCAGTCTGGGCGATTTCCATGCATCTGGCGGCCAGACGTTTGAGGCGCAGGTCCTCAGGGTAAAACTGTAGCAGCTCGCGGCGGATACGGCTGAAGTCACCAGCGCCGTCTTGCCAGACCTCGCCATTGACGGCCAGGGCGAGATTAGGCTCAGGAATACGCAGCCACTGGCTGAGCTCTCCTGGACAGCCCGCTACACCGATCAACTGTCGGTAGAAGTCCCCCACCGCGATCACGCCACGCGCACGGCTATAGCTGGACTCTAGCCGCAGAGCACTAGGGGGATTATGCTTCAGGAAATCGGTCCGCCACTGTCCGAGTTCTCTGAGTAAGGCGCTAGCTTGTCCTTGGCCGTCAGTAGCGAGGTCATCGGGCAGCCAACAAAAAAAGTCCACGCCCCAATCGTGATCCCGCGACCATTCATCGTCGTAACCGAAACATTCTGATCCGTTGCCGGCCAAGCCAAAGGCGGTCTGCGCTGCCACGTCAGGATAAGCAGCGCGGAAAGCAGGCAGGAATGTTCCCATACAATATTCACGGGAAAGCTGCAGGGCTTTCATCGCTCGTCCTTTCTAAAGGGTTCACACTCGCGCAGGGCAAGGTCGCGTAGCTTTACCGCTTGTGCATATTCTTGGTTCTCACCGAAGTATCGCCTGATCAAAGGGAGTGCCTGCTCGAAGCTTTCCAGCGCAGCTGTATATTCTCCCTTCTTGAGATGGATCGAGCCGCGCGTCGCCAGCGCACTACCGTGGTGGATATTTTCCTCTGGCATCTGCTGGTAGATGAGCAGGGCTTTATCCGCCGCTTGTTCGGCCTGTTCAAGTTTTCCTGCGCGCATGGCCAGCGCTGCTAGGTTGTTATAGGCAGTGGCTAATTCATGGTCGTCGGTTTCGGGGTTGCCTTGGAGGTTTTCCAATAAGCTGTGTGCACAGCTTAAGGCCGCTTCGCAGTTACCAGCAGAAATGTAAGCCAGAAGACGGGCGTTCAGGATGGCAGCGTCAAGATAGACATCGGCATGTGCCTTACCCTCGCTTAAGGTTGCGGCCTCATCGCAAAGGGCCAAGGCCCCCTCGGGGTCGCCTTGTAAGCGGCGCAAACCAGCGATATTGACCAAGGCATTGGCTCGCGCCACTCCCTGGTCGCCTGGGCAGTCGGCAATTCGCTCTAGCAATATCTGGAAGTAACTTTCGGCTTCAGTCAAACGGCTGACACCGCGTAGCCAACCCGCATACTCGTTGAGCAGACAGAGTGTGGCCGGGCTTAAAGGGTCGTCCGCCTCACTTTGCTCGAGCAGCGACTTTAACTGCTGGTCAACTAACTGTTTGTCAGCGTGGCCTAAGATAGAGTCAATGCGCGCGAGCAGATTATCCAGGTCAGCGCTGGGCATGGGCAACCGCAGCGTCAGCTTGGGCTAAGTCTCTGAAACCGTTAAAGCGCAGGGAATTGGTCAACACTTGCTTAGCGTAATCGCGCCCCTCGCGCTCAAGTTGCGTGACCCATTGGAGCAGGAGCTCGAGGGTCGTCTCTGAATAAGTGAGGAGCTCTCCCCGTAGGTAGGTCTCTATAGAGGTATGATCTTGGTCATCGCCGGCCTGTTCGACAGGGCGCATCAAAGGCGCCAAGTGGGGATAACGAGACAAGATGGCAGTGTTTTCCTGGACAAGCAGGTCAGCCACAGAAGTGCTCAGCTCGACGACTTTTTGTCTGCGTGGCGAAGCCAGGGGCAGATAATCAGTGTTCATGCAGGTCTGACCCAAGAGCATCATGTTCACATATTTTTCCCGGACTAAATTGCGTCCCGTCTGCTCAGCGTCTTTCAGGTCCTGCAGATAGGACTCAGCGGCAGATTTTGACCAAACCGCGAACTGTCCCTCGCGCATAGCCTTGAAGGTCTGAGGTGAGTCCTGACATTCGGCCCGCGGGCCGCCTTGGTTGACCTCTTGCAACATCTGCCACTCACGTGTAGCAATCTGGTCAAGTAACTCGGGAGTCGGCCTTAGTTCAGCGCCTTCTTGCTTTCCGTCCTTTTGCGTCATCATTTTCCCTCGCATCTTGTTCTAATGCAACTGCACCGGTAGGCCAGCCTGACGTAGTATCTCAGCCAAAGGCTCAACGTGGCTATCGTCCATATTGGGAGCCTCCAAGATCTGGCCTTGGGTGAGGATGCGTTCGTGCTTGGCGACGCCGAGGTTGTGATAAGGCAGAAGCTGGATGATCTTAAGCGCCCCATTGGCTTGGAGCTTCTGGCAGAACTTTGCCATGACCTCGAAATTAGCTGGGTTATCGTTGTAGTTGGGGATGACCGGCACCCGGACTTGGATCTGGGCCACCTGGCGCGGGTCGGCAGCCGCCACTGCGGCACTCGAATAGTCGCCGATGCTCTTGCGGTTGAAGTCGGCGCAGGCCTGGCCCAGCTTTTCCAAGTTCTCGAGGATCAGCTGGTTGGGCACGCCAGTGCCCTGCTCGTGCTGCTTGGAGTCCATGTTCTTCAGGTCATAGAGATAAAGATTGGTGTAAGGCACGCTCTCGGCCAAGACCTCCCACTTGGCGAAGCCGGTAGTGTCAAGTGCGGTATGGATGCCCTCTTCATGCAGGCGCTTAAGCACCGCCAGAGTAAAATCATGCTGGGAAAGCGGTTCGCCACCGGAGATAGTCACTCCCCCACCGGAATGCTCGAAGAAGGTCTTGTCTTTGAGCAGGCGTTCGACCAGACGATCTACCGACCACTCTTCACCGGCCATGAAGAGGGCCTCAGTCGGACATTTCTCCGCGCAGAGCCCGCAATCATCGCACTTGCCGCGGTCAAGCTCGGGCAGTTGGATCTGCACCCCTGGCTCAGCCGGCTTGTCGACCCACTCCCCTGCTTTGATCGCGGCTTGCGGACAGACTTCCGGCGCAAGGCAGAGCCCGCATTCATCGATGCCGACGCAGCGCATCTTCATATAGGAGATCTGGGGGTCGAAACGCTGCGACTCAGGGCTGTGACACCAAAGACAACGCAGGGGGCAACCTTTGAGGAAGACCGTGGTGCGGATGCCCGGCCCGTCCTGGACGGTGAAACCCTGGACGTCGTAAGTCAGTCCCCTTGTGTCTATATTTACCATGCGCCTGTGGGCTCCTTCTGCCTGAGCTAAAAACAGCCTCGGAGGCCTGATCGCCCCCGAGGCAAATTATTATTTTACAGTTCGACTTCGGTACGGTAGATCACGTCGTCCTGCATACCTTTGAACAACTCAGTGAAGTAAGCTGAGAAGCCGGCGATACGTACCACCAGGTCCTTGTGCGCCTCAGGGTTGGCCTGAGCGTCGCGCAGGGTCTCAGGGCTGACGATGTTGAACTGCAGTTCCATGCCGCCGAGATCCATGTAGGACTTGATCAAAGCCTCGAGTTTATGCAGTCCCTCGCCCTCGACCGACTTGGGGTGGAGCTTCATATTGAGCAGGGTGCCGTTGGGAAACTCCGAATGGTCGAAGACACTGGTCGACTTGAGGGTCGAGAGCGGCCCCGACTTGTCCATCTGCTGCACCGGCGAGATGCCGTCAGAGAGGGGCTCGCCGGCCTTGCGGCCGTCCGGGGTAGCCGGGGAGATCATGCCATAGAGCACGTGTAGGGCGACCGGATAAAGGCCAGGGGCGAAGTGGTTGCCACGCGGACCAGTCGCAGCCGAGACTTTGGCCGAGAACTTGTCCGCCACCCACTTGGCGATCTCGTCGACGTAGGGGTCGTCGTTGCCATAGCGCGGCACGATCTTATGGATGGTCTGGCGCAGCTCCTCTTGGCCTTCCCAGTTGGAGTTGACTGCCTCAAGGAAGTCCTTGGCGTCGATCAGCTTCTTGTCGAAAACCATGTACTTGATCACGGCGAGACTGTCCACCAGAGTGCCCAAGCCGACTCCGGCGAAGCCGGTCGAGTTGTACTTGGCGCCGCCCCAGGAGACGTCTTTGCCGGATTCCATGCAGCCATCCATCACCGCCGAGATCACCGGCAGAGGGGCGTTTTCGGCCACCACGTACTCATGGATATTGGTGAAGGCGATATGCCAGTCCACAAAGTAGTCCATCTGCTTCTCGACAGCAGCCAAGACCTCGTCAAAATCCTTCATTTCATAGAGATAGCCGGTCGCGATCCCGGTCTGGCCAGTGGTCTTGCCGTCCGGACCTTTCTTGGGGTTCTCACCATTGTTGATGGCCTGGTTAGCCAGACCGGAGAGCAGCCAGAAGGACTCCTGGCCGGAACCACCGCAGGCCGGCCACTCGTCGCCAGCACCTGCTGGCTCGACGCAGCCGATCAAGCAGTAGTCACGGGCATCCTCTAAGGACATGCGCTTTGCCAGGGCTGGGATGATAGCGTTGTCGCTCTCGAAAGTAGGCAGGCCGCCGTGGCGCTTGGTGGTCTCGATGGCGGCTTCCCAGAGCTCTTCGGGAGTGTCATCGTCGATACGTACGGACATCGGCGGATCGTGCAGGTCGAGCCGGTCGGCTGATTGGAGGAACATATAGGTGAGGGCGTTAGTGGCGTCCTTGCCGTCGCGTCCGACCCCGCCTAGGGTGATCAGCTGCCCTGAGGTATAGCCACCGTTGGCGTAGGTCACCTCAGAACCTGAGACGCGATTGGATTCGGCAAGTTTCAAGCAGAAAGCATCGATGATCTCCTGCCCGTACTCCGGGGTGATACGTCCGGCTTCGAGATCCTCTTGATAAAATCCACCCAGATACTGGTCGGCCCGGCCCCAAGAGGTACCATGCAAAGCCTCAGAAAGTCCCGATGCCGTCTGGTAGAGGTACATCGCCTCGACTGCCTCGTAAAGGGTGCGACAGGGGTTCTTGAAGATCCAACGCAGGGTCTTGGCCATCATCTCAAGCTCGGCTTTACGTTCCGGATATTCACAAGCGGCGGCTTGGCGGTCGGCTTCTTGGGCGTAACGCTCGGCATAGGTCAACATAGCGTCAGAGACGATAGAGATGGCCTCGTAGAATTGGGCTTTCTTGGCGTCCTCGCCATAGAGTTTGCCGTCAATCGCGGCCAGATGGGCACGGGCCTCATCGCCGATCGCCTTGAAGCCCTTGTTGATGACCAACTCAAAGTCGACGCAATAATGACCGGTCGGCATGGTCGAGCAACCTTTATCGCCGAAAGTGGTGACCCCATTGCCGACGATCTTGTGGAACCCTGGGGTAAGCGAGTTATCCATCTTGTGTGAGAGGTTGTTCTTGAGCCAGAAGTCCTCTTCACTCCAGATGTATTCAAGGTCCTCGTCGCTTACCTCATAGCGGTCGAGCTCACGCTCGCGGGGGTCGGTCACGCGGAAGTTCTCGAACATCCAAGCCGAGCAATCCGGATAGAGGGCACTTCCACGATAGATGGAGGTCAGATCGCCTACCACCAACTCATGCTTATGGATGGGGGTAGGCATCTTCTCACAGAGCTCTTTGAAGACCAGCGCGCGCTTCTTCATCGCCGGTAGATCGGGATGGGCTTTATAGAACTCAGTGACAATCTTGAAACGCTCGGTCATGATGGTCGGCACGGTATTGCGATAACGCTCGCGGATCGAGGCAATACGTTCGCTGATGGGGCTTTTCTTATACATAGATGATGCTTCTTTCGTTTGACAAATAAGTATTCGATCTTGGATAAGAACCAACCGGGCCTATCCGTGACAAGCCCGGTTGGTAATGTCTGTCATGCACTGGCTTTCGGTCAGATCTCGACTTCAGTCCGGTAGATCACGTCGTCCTGCATGCCCTTGTAGAGCTCGGTGAAGTAGGCCGAGAAACCGGCGATACGCACCACCAGGTCCTTGTGCGCCTCAGGGTTGGCCTGGGCGTCGCGCAGAGTCTCAGGGCTGACGATGTTGAACTGTAACTCCATACCGCCGAGGTCCATATAGGACTTGATCAAAGCCTCGAGCTTATGCAGACCCTCGCCTTCGACCGACTTGGGGTGGAGCTTCATATTGAGCAGGGTGCCGTTAGGAAACTTAGAATGGTCAAAGACGCTGGTCGACTTGAGGGTCGAGAGCGGGCCTGACTTGTCCATCTGCTGCACTGGCGAGATACCGTCAGAGAGGGGCTCGCCGGCCTTGCGCCCGTCCGGGGTAGCCGGAGACATCATGCCATAGAGCACGTGCATGGCCACCGGATAGAGGCCACAGGAGAAATGGTTGCCACGCGGACCGGTGCAGGAGTTGACCTTCTCGGCGAAGTTATCGGCCACCCATTTGGCGATCTCGTCGACATAGGGGTCGTCGTTGCCGTAGCGCGGTACGATCTTGTGAATGGTCTGGCGCAGCTCCTCCTGGCCTTCCCAGTTGGAGTTGACCGCCTCGAGGAAGTCCTTGGCGTCGATCAGCTTCTTGTCGAAGACCATGTACTTGATCACGGCGAGACTGTCCACCAGAGTGCCCAGGCCGACTCCGGCGAAACCGGTAGAGTTGTGCTCGGCACCGCCCCAGGAGACGTCTTTGCCGGATTCCATGCAGCCGTCCATCACCGCCGATATCACCGGCAAGGGGGCATTCTCAGCCACCACGTACTCATGGATATTAGTGAAAGCGACATGCCAGTCGACCCAATAATCCATCTGGGTCTTGACCGCCGCGAGTACCTCGTCGAAATCCTTCATCTCATAGAGATAGCCGGTAGCCGGGCCGGTCTGACCGGAGGTCTTGCCCTCCTTGTCCTTTTGCGGGTTCTCCCCGTTGTTGATGGCCTGGTTAATCAGGCCAGAGAGTAACCAGAAGGACTCTTGTCCGGCACCGCCGCAAGCCGGCCAATCATTACCCGAGCCAGCTGGCTCGACACAACCGATCAAGCAGTAGTCACGGGCATCCTCTAAGGACATTCGCTTCTCAAGGGCCGGGATGATGGCGTTGTCGCTCTGGAAAGTAGGCAGTCCGCCGTGGCGTTTGGTGGTCTCGATGGCGGCTTCCCAGAGGTCTTCAGGCGTGTCGTCATCGATACGTAGGGACATCGGCGGATCATGCAAGTCGAGCCGATCGGCCGCCTGCAGGAACATATAGGTCAAGGGGTTAGTGGCATCCTTACCTTGGCGGTCAACCCCGCCCAAAGTAAGCAGTTGGCCCGAGGTATAGCCACCGATAGCGTAGGTGACCATGGCCGCGGAGACCCGGTTGGTCTCGGAGATCTTCAGACAGAAGGAGTCGATGATCTCCTGGCCATACTCCGGAGTGATGCGCCCGGCTTCGATGTCCTCTTTATAGAATCCGCCCAGATATTGGTCAGCCCGCCCCCAGGAGGTGCCGTGCAGGGCCTCGGCCATGCCGCTGGCGGTCTGGTAGAGGTAAGTCGCCTCAGTGGCTTCATAGAGGGTGCGGCAGGGATTCTTGAAGATCCAGTCGAGTGAGGCGGACATCATCTCCAGCTCGGCCTTACGCTCTGGATCAGAACAGGCCTCGGCTTGACGCTTGGCCTCAGCGGCATAGCGCTCGGCATAAACGATGATGGCGTCAGAGACGATCGAGACTGCCTCATAGAACTGGGCCTTCTTGGCGTCCTCGCCATAGAGCTTGCCATCGATGGCAGCCAGCTTGGCCCGGGCCTCATCGCCGATCGCCTTGAAGCCCTTATTGATCACGCTGGCGAAGTCAACGCAATAATGACCGGTCGGCATGGTGCAGCAGGCCCGGTCGCCAAAGGTGGTGACGCCGTTACCGAGGATGTCATGAAAACCCGGGGTGAGCGAGTCGTCCATGGTCTTGGAAAGGTTGTGCTTTGACCAAAACTCTTCCTCACTCCAGATGTATTCGAGGTCTTCGTCAGTGATGTCATAGGGGTCGAGGTCGCGCTCACGCGGATCGATCTGGTGGAAGTTCTCGAACATCCAATCAGAACAATCCGGGTAGAGGGCAGAGCCGCGATAGACGGCAGTGACGTTGCCGACGATTAATTCGTTCTCATGGATTGGGGTCGGCATTTGCTCGCAAAGCGCTTTAAAAGCATATGCACGCTTCTTCATCGCCGGCAGATCCGGATGGGCCTTGTAGAACTCAGTGATGATCTTGAAGCGCTCAGTGGTGACCGTAGGCAGGGTATCACGGTAACGCTTGCGGATAAAGGCGATACGATCGGTAATCGGACTTTTCTGATACATATGATTCCCTCTTTCTGTGGGAAGCTGTCCGGGCAGGAATCAGGACTACCCGGACAGTCGGGATTAACGTGAACGCTGATCCCTAGGTGATAAATAACCGAGGGCGGCCGTCCGAACCGCCCTCGGTCCATACACGATTATTTCGCTGGCTCAGCAGCCCAGCTCTTGCGGGCTTTGCCGATCTCAGTGAAGATGGTCACGATGCAGATGATGACCAGGGCGACACCACAAACGATGTAGATGTTGGAGGCCAGGGGGCTACCCGCCTCCACCGCCGGATTGCTGGTGCCCATACCGAAGATGGCGATAGTGATGGGGGTGGCGACATAGGTGCAGATGAACTGCCCGATGGTCATCAAGACGCCCACCAGAGACATCGCGAAAGCCACGGTCTGGGGAGATTTTGCCCCTTTAGCGGCACCGTTCATCACGCCCGGCATGAAGAAGCCCATGCCGATACCAGCCAGGAAGCAGGCGATCGAGAGCATCACCAAGCTGCCAGAGAAAGCGCAGCCGAAGAGCGCGATCGCGGAGACCGCCACGCCTACCGGCAGGGAGAGCTCTTGTAGCTTGTTGCCGATGGGGCCGTAGATGATGCCGGAGACGACCAGGCCGACCAGGAATATCGCCATAGCGATACCGGTGTTGGCACCGACCGCGGCCTCACCGCCACCGCCGACCAAAGACGGGGTCTGGGCGATCACGAAGGAGAGGTTGACGGTGTGGTTGTTGAAGAAGAGGATGTAAAGGAAGCAGATAACGGCATAGAAGAAGCTCTTACCGGTAACAGTGAACTTGGACTTGTCATGTTCTTCTTGACGCGGATGGTCCTGCGGGCAGAAAGCGATCACAATGATCAGGGTGAGGATGCCGAGCAGGTGAACCCAGAATGTGGCGACCCAGGAGATGGCCACAAGCACGCCGCCGACCAGGGCGAAGAAGATCGCGCCGGCGCCGCCAGCGGAGTTCATCCAGCCAATCGCGCGGTTGGCGATCTTGGGGGTCTCAGAATGGGTGAAGATCAGATCTTCGGCCAAAGGCATCATCAGGCCAACGCCAAGGCCCAGGATTGCGCGGGTGACCAGGATCAGCATAAAGCTGTCGTGGAACCAGACCGGTAGGATACCGACCAGGAAGAGCACCTGGGCGATGATCAAGGTGGCCTTCTTGGAGATCAAGTTGGCCACAGCCGGGGCGATCAGGTTACCGATGGCAATGAAGAAAGGCGGCAGGGTCGAGATCATCTGGATCATCATGGTACCCTGGTCGCTAAAGGTGGCGCCGATAGCGTGCAAGGCAGGGGTCACGCTGATGGCACCCATACCAATCAGGTAGGCGCCGATGGAGGCGATAATCGCCTTAGTTTGGATTTTCATTGGAATTCCTACTCCTTAGTGCTTTGAACATTTCTTGGGTTAATATAAACCGATCGGGGCGACGTTCAGGTTAATCACGATGCTCTTGGTCTCAGAATAGTAGCCGAGCGTCTCTTCGCAGAGCTCGCGGCCATAGCCTGATTTCTTGTAGCCTCCAAAGGGGGCTCCAGCTGGCATCGTGTTGTACTGGTTAATCCACATCCGTCCGGTCTGCACCGCCCGAGCGACCCGTAGGGCCCGGGAGATGTCTTTGGTCCATACACCTCCTCCCAGACCATAATCGTTGTCATTAGCGATACGGATAGCGTCAGCTTCGTCTTTGAACTTGATCACGACCGCGACCGGCCCGAAGATCTCCTCACGGGCCACCCGCATATCATTGGTCACGTCAGCTAACAAGGTCGGGCGCATGAAATTGCCCTTTGCCAGCTCACCATCGGTGATACGATAGCCGCCAGCGGCCACCCGGGCACCCTCGGCCTTGCCGATGTCGACATACTCGAGCACTTTGTTGAGCTGCCCTTCGCTGATGATGGAGCCCATCTGAGTGTCCATGAGCCATGGCTCCCCCACCTTGACCTTATCGAAAGCTGCGGCCAAATCGGCCACGAACTTGTCATAGATAGACTCTTGAACAAGGATGCGCGAGCCAGCACAGCAGACCTGGCCCTCGTTCCAGAGGATACCCATCTGAGCGCCGTCGATGGCAGCATCCCAATCGCAGTCCTCGAAATAAATGTTGGCAGACTTACCGCCCAGCTCCAGGGTAGCCGGAATCACCTTATCGGCCGCGTTGTGGGCGACGTTGTAGCCGACCTGGGTCGAACCAGTGAAGGAGAGCTTGCGGATATCCGGATGCTCGAGGATGTATTGGCCGGACTTCGAGCCTGAACCAGTGACCAGGTTGAAGACACCTGGAGGCAGGATCTCAGCGATTAGCTTGGTCAGCTCCAGTACCGACAAAGAGGTCGAACTGGAGGGCTTGAAAACGATGCAGCAACCAGCCGCTAAGGCCGGGGCCATCTTCCAAGAGGCGATGGTGAAGGGGAAGTTCCAAGGAACGATCTCCCCGACTACCCCGATCGGCTCGTGTAGAATCAAGGACATCATGTCGTCATTGACCATCTGGGCCGAGCCCTGGGCGGCCTGGATGATACCGGCATAATAGCGGTACATGCCGGCGGTCTCGGGGATGTCCACGAAAGTCGCCTCACGGATGGCCTTACCATTGTCCGCGCTTTCCACATTGATCAGCTGCTCGGCGTTGGCGTCGATCGCGTCGGCGATGGCGTTCAAGTACTTAGCGCGCTCGGCTGGTGAGGTCTTCTTCCAGCTGTCCCAAGCCTTCCAAGCGGCAGTGACTGCCTCGTCCACGTCTTCCTTGGTAGCTTGGGCACACTCGGCCAAGACTTCGCCAGTAGCTGGGCAATAGGTCTTGAAGGTAGCCCCGTCCGAGGCGTCCTTCCATTGCCCATCAATGTAAAGCTGGTATTTGTCCTGTAGTTTACAGGTATACCCATGTTCAGGCATTCGAATACCTTCCTTTCAAAAAACTAACAATGACACAGCGGCCCTAAGACCTACGCCCCACAAGACCACGCTCCTCCAAGACGTGGGCCAAGGGCCGCTGTAGACGATAAACCCCTTAAACCTCAACCTCGTTACGGCTGATGATGTCGTTTTGCAGCTCGGGCGCCATATCCACGAAGTAAGCCGAGAATCCGGCGATGCGCACCACCAGGTCGCGGTAGGATCCAGGATCCTTCTGGGCCTTGCGCAGGGTGTCGGAGGAGACGATGTTGTACTGGACCTCCATGCCGCCGTTGTCGAAATAGGTCTTGGTCAGGTTCTCCAACTTGTCCATGCCCTCGTCGTTGGCCACCGAAGTGGGATGGATCTTAATGTTGAGGGCCAAACCGTCCGGGAATTGGTTGTGGTCGAAAGCCACCGCCGAGTTGAAGATGGCAGTGGGGCCGGACTTGTCGCGGCCCTGGGCCGGCGAGGTGGCATCAGCCAAAGGCGTGCCCTTTTGACGGCCGTCGGGGGTCGCCCAGGTCACGAAGCCTTGGTTGACGTGGTCGGAGGCGCCATAGAGACCGGGGCGATAGACCTTGCAGCGCTCGCTGTAATAGTGGGTGCAAAGCTCGACATACATATCAGCCAGCCATTTGACCTCATCGTCGACATAGGGGTCGTCATTGCCATAATGGGGCACCTCAGCCAGGATACGGGCCTGCAGCTGCTCGTGGCCTTCCCAGTTGTCCATGACTGCGTCATAGAGCTCGCGCATGGTGCAGATCTGATGCTCGAAGACGGCATACTTAATGGTCGAGAGCGAATCAGCCACGGTGCCGATGCCGGTCATGGTACCGCCATAGGAGTTATAACGGGCACCGCCACTCATCACGTCCTTGCCGTTCTTCAGGCAATCGTCCTGGGCCAGCGAGATCGCCGCCAGCGGGGCGCGCTCTTTATAGAAATGCTCGACCCAGTTCTTGTAGGAGACGATGTAGCCCATGCAATGCTCAATCATCTTACGCAGGGCGTCGCGCACCTCGTCCATCGACTTCATGTCATAGAGGAAGCCGGTATGGAGCTTGGATTGGAAACCGTTCATTGGGTTCTTGCCGTCATTGATGGCCATAGTGAAGATAGCGTTGAACCAGATCGAGGCGAAAGGCGGGATACCGTTAGGCTCTGGCCAGTCCATACCGCAGCCGACGAACTCCTGGCAACCGATCACGCCGTAGTTGCGGGCGTCCTCGAGGCTGAAGCCGAGCTTGTCTTGCAGCATCGGCACCACTACTTCGTCGTTTTGGAACAGCGGCAAACCGCCGACCTTGCGCGAGGTGGCCAAGGCGCACTCCCAGAGCTTGTCCGGGGTGCCTTTGTGGCAGCGGAAGGAGATCGAGGGGTCGTGCATGGAGAGCCGGCCGATGGTCTCAAGCACCATGTAGGTCATCGGGTTGGAGGCATCACTGCCATCAGGCTTGACCCCGCCGATGGTGGTATGTTGGTAGGTGTTGCCGGCACCGGTGATATTGGTCACGATCTTGGCAGCGGCGTTGTAGAAACAGTTGGACTTGAGGAAGAAGCAGTCCACGATCTCCTGGGCCTGCTCCAAGGTCAGAGTGCCTTCATCGAGCTCCTTGACCAGGAATTTCCCCGCGTATTGGTCGACCCGGCCAAGCGCCAGGGCGGGCTCTTTGGCCTCGGCGTAGATCACGATGTGATAGAGCAGGGCAGCCTGTAGGGCCTCCCAGAAGTTGCGGGCAGGTTTCTCGGAGATCCAGTCCAAGCCCTCGGCCATCTTCTCCAGCTCAGCCTTGCGGGCAGGGTCGGCAGTGCCAGCCGCCTTATCACGGCAGGCCTGGGCGTAGTTCTTAATCATACCGATAGCACCGTCACAGATCAGGATCTCAGCGCGATAGAAGAGGCTCTTGCCGACGTCTTCGCCGAGCAGGGCGTCATCATGGGCGTCCAGCCAATCCTGGCAGCTCTGCTTGATCGCAGCATAGCCCTCGTCGATAATCTTCTCATGATGGCAGATGAAATGGCCAAAAGGTAGGTTGGGTACCGGTTGGCCGGGGCGAGTCTCGGAGACGCCCATCTTGGCCAGGTAGTCGAACATCTCCGGTTTGGCCGCCTGGCAGCCCGCAGTCACCCGGTTGACGTCCCAGAAAGGCTTCATCGCCCGGATAATCTCGACGTCATCCGGGGAGATCGACATCTTCACGTTAGGATCGCTGTTGTGGTAGAGACCGTCTTCTTCGAGATGCCACTCACGCTCATCTTCGGGCTTATCGGTGTCGGCGTCGATTTCGGCCACGATCCAGTCGCAGCCGTCCCATTCCGCCCAGTCCGGCGAGCCGAACTCGCTGGCGCCGTGGTTGCCGACGAAGATCTGGTCATCATCGACGCAGCAAGTCTTCTTCAAGCAGACATCCTTGGTCGCGGTCGGCATCTTCAGCACCCAGGGTAGGTTCTGGTTGGCCTTATAGGACTCCATCACGATCCGGGCCCGTTCGCTGTCCACGCGCACCACACGGTTGCGTACCCGCTCGTGGATCTTCTTTACGCGCGGACTGACGGGTGAAAACTCATACATGCCTGCCTCCTTTCATAGGCTGCTATGTACTCTTGGGCGTTAGGCGCTAGTGCGTACCACTCCATGTGCAGATTTAATCACGAGTAGGGAGTAGGAATAATGACTTTTCATCTGAAATTCCGAGCAGTTTTTGGCGATTTGGCGCAAATCGCTCCAAAAAGAAGCCTGTTGCTTTCGTCTTTGTGAAGTATGCACAAGAAACAACCAGCTTTTGTGCAAGATGTTAGGAAAACTCTATAGCCTCTCTACTATATTTAGGGACATGGAAACAGTACAAGGCATCGTCTTCGATATCCAACGTTATAGCGTCCAAGATGGCCCCGGCATCCGCACTACGGTCTTCCTCAAGGGCTGTCCTCTGCGCTGTCTATGGTGCCATAGCCCTGAGTCGCAAAGCCCAAAGCCCCAAATCGCCATCTCCAAGATGTCCTGTCTCGGTTATGACCTCTGCGCTGAGTGCATGGCGGCCTGCCCCAAGGCAGAGCTTGGCGCAATCAAAGCGGTCGACTTCGTCAAGGCTGATCCCGAAGCAGAAGGTGGCGAACGCCACCTGACCATCCCCCAGATCGACACCGACGTCTGCGACAGCTGTGGGCTTTGCGCCGAGGCCTGCCCGCCCGAGGGGCTGGAGATCTGCGGCAAGCGCCGCGGGGTCGAAGAAGTCATCAAGCTCGTCTTAAAAGATCGCTCCTACTACGAGAAATCAGGCGGCGGCATGACCGTCTCAGGCGGCGAGCCCCTCTCCCAACACACTTATGCCCATGCCCTGTTAGCTGCCGCCAAGGCCGAAGGGCTCAACACTGCCCTCGACACCACCGGCTATGCGAAGTGGGAGACGATCGAGCAAATGTTACCGGTCTGCGATACCTTCCTCTATGACATGAAGCACATCGATAGCGCCCCGCACAAGCAGGCGACCGGCGTGCCCAACGAACTGATCTTAGAGAACCTGCAGAAATTAGCCCAGGCTTGCCGTGACCTCGCAGAGCTTGACGCACCGCTACAACCCAAGATCCAGATCCGGATCCCGACCATTCCCCAATTCAACGACGACGAGGCCACCCAAGAAAGGATGGCTGACTTCATCAAGCAGCTCGGCTCGGCCGTGAGCATGGTACAACTACTCCCCTATCATGCCCTTGGTGCCGCCAAATACGAGAAGATCTTCTGGAAACAGACGATCTTTGAGGCCCCCGTGCCAAGCGACGCAAAGATGCAAGGACTTGCTAGAATCTATGCAGGGAAGGGAATTCCTGTCGGGATTCATTAGGGAGTAGATATGAGCGATAACGACCAAGGGGTAGTCGGACTGCAGGGTAGTTTGGATCTTTTCAGGTTCAGTCTGGCTTTGCTGCGACGTAAGCTGCAAGACTACGTCTTGGCTGAGCAGATTTCTGAGCAAGAACAAGCCTCCCTTGAGACCTTCCGGGTCTTCGACCCCAGCGCCCCTGAGCTTAGTCCCAAATGTCTTTATATCTGCCCCCATGGTATGCTTCCTAAACTCTATCCCCTGCTTGCGGCGGCTTCCGCTAGGATCAGCTTGATCATCGTAGTCGGCAATGAGGTCAACGGCCCTGAAGAACTTGCCCTTGGTGATAATGACTATCTCCTGATCAAGGGTATCTCCGTGCCGCAAGTGCTGAACCACGTAATCATCGACGTTGACTTCTGGAAGATTGCCAACGGCAGGATCAATCGTTTATTGGCCGCCAAAGCCGGCATCCAGGAATTGATCGATGTCCTCTCCGACTATGCCCGGATGCCGCTCGCCTGCATGGACGTCAACCACGGCATGTTGGCCCTCTCCGAGCACCATTGCCCCAGCAACGACATCTTCTGGCGGGCCATGCAAAAAAGCGACCGCCAGGCCATCAACGAGATCGTCGACCGCCTGCCTCCCAGCAACAGTGTGCGCCCGAAAGGCCGCAACGGCTTCCTCCAGCGTAACATCGATATCCTTGGTCACGAAGCCCTCCAGGGCCGCATTTACGCCTCGAGCCATCTCTTGGCCTACCTTTGGGCGCTGCCTGACGACCAGCTCTCCGAGCATTTCACGACCGCCGACCGTCAGCTCTTCAATTGGATCTGTGACAAGGTCAGCTACTGGATGAGCAGCTCCTCTGTCTTACCACTCGGCCGGGATAGCAAACAGGAGATATTCTTGCTTGACCTGGTCGATGGTTTGTTTAGCGATCCGGGGTCTTGCCTCGCTGCAGCCAGAGCCTCCGAGCTACCTTTTAACCCAGAAGCGCCGATGCAGATGCTGGTAGTACGCCTGAGTGACCCCAATCCGGAGAACCGCGAGCGCATCCTCGACCTACTCGAACGTATCGAGCAGATCATTCCCCACTCAGTGTGCGCGATCTACCATAACGATCTGGTCTGTCTCTTCAACGCGGCGGAAAGCGCAGAACTGGAACCGAAATGCGAGGTCGCCTTGGATCAGCTAGCACATGTCTATCGCGCTTATGTGATAATCGGCAACCTCTACAATAGGATCGTACAGTCAAAACAAGCCTATCGCCAGCTCTGTCAGAGTTTTACCTTCCTGAACTGCAAGGCCGAGGCCTACGGTATCTACCATTATTACGACCTTGCCGTCTTGCAGTGTAATCTTGCCATCTCGACCCAACAACCTCTGGAAACCGCAATCCACCCCCTGGTACGCCGGGTCGTCAACTGGGACAAGCAACACGACACCGATTACCTTAAGACCCTTAAGGCCTACCTTAACTACCGTGGCTCCATCACCGAGGCGGCCGCCTATCTGAAGATGCACCGCAACACCCTGCTTTATCGTTTGGGTAAGATCCAAGAGTTACTTCAGACCGAGTTCAAGGACTGGAACCTACGCCGCCTGATGCTCTATTCGATCGACATGATGCATTTCTCAGACATGCTGGAGCAAAACGACTTTAGCGGTGATTTCTAAGTCCAGGAAAGCTCGTCTTGCGCTGTTTGCTCGCGCTGTTTGGAACCAGGATAAAACAATTTCCGGGGACACTTAAAATTTAAGGTGTCCCCGAAAGTCCGGGATTTGGGCTGACGTCGGTGATGACTCCAATCAACCGCCATATTCTTCGGGCGCAAGCTCATGCTCGGTGCTGGCTGCGTCTTTTTGGCGGATCTCGGCTCGGCGCACTTTACCGTTAACGGTCTTCGGCAACTCATCGACGAAGTCGATGATACGCGGGTATTTGTAGGGGGCGGTCTCCCTTTTCATGAAATTCTGCAATTCCTTGACCAAAAGCTCGGATGGAGTATAGCCGGGATTCAAGACCACGGTAGCCTTGACTGCTGAACCACGCAGTTGGTCAGGGACAGCCGTAACCGCACATTCTCTGACCGCCTCATGGGTTATCAGCACACTCTCGATCTCAAAGGGGCTGATCCGGTAGCCAGAGGATTTAATCACGTCGTCGTTGCGGCCGACGAACCAAAAATATCCGTCTTCATCGGGCCAGGCCACATCACCTGTGTGGTACCAGCCATTATGGATAGCGGCAACGGTCTTAGCTCGGTCGCGATAATATTCCATCAAGATACCGGCGGGTGGAGCCAGACGCCCCTCGGCGGTGCGGGGCAGGCGGGCAGCTGCGCTTGCGTCCATTGGGGCACCTGCATACAGGACAGTAGTGCCCTCTTCCTCAGTCGGATAGGCGATGCAGATCTCACCAGTCTCGCCTACCTGCACCGGATTATCATCGGCGTCGAGGATGCTTGTCTGATAGAGCGGGATCGGTTTGCCCATACTCCCGGGTTTGGGCTGCATGTGCAAAGAATTGCAGACCGTGACGATGGTCTCAGTCTGGCCGAAGCCCTCGGTTAGCTTGAGCCCGGTCAATTTCTCCCAAGCCTGGTAGAGATCGGGGTTAAGGGCCTCCCCCGCCGTGCAGCAATAGCGTAGGGAAGAAAAATCATAGCGGCCGCTATCGGCTTGCATGATCATACGGTACATGGTGGGTGGCATACACAGGGTTGAGACGTTATAGCGGGCCACTACGGCAGCGATGTCGTCAGCGACAAAACGGTCGAAGTCATAGGTGAGTACGCAGGATTCCATCAGCCACTGGCCGTAGAGCTTGCCCCAGACCGCCTTGCCCCAGCCGGTGTCGGCGATAGTGAAGTGCACGCCACCATCGCTTTTGACATTCTGCCAAAGTTTAGCGGTGGAGATGTGGGCCAAAGAATAGGCGTGGTTGTGCAGTACCATCTTGGGGTTACCGGAGGTTCCGCTGGAAAAATACATCAACATCGGTTCCAAAACAGCAGTTTGATGCTTCTCGAAGACAGACGAGGCAGCCTGTGCGCCGGCATTGAAGTCCTGCCAGCCCGGACGCTCGCAGCGCAGGGCGCAGACCGCGTTCGGCCCGCTCTGTGAGGGGCCGGAGCCGTCGCTTTGATCGGCGGCGACGATGAACTTACGAGTCAAGGTCGGGCACTGGTCTGCCGCAGCGTCGATCACATCAGCGATGTCGCCTATGTCGGTACAGATACAGGCGCTGATATCGGCAGCCCCCACCCGATAGACCACGTCATGTTCCTTTAGCATGAAAGTAGCTGGTACCATCACCGCGCCGATCTTGGCCAAGGCCGGCGCCACGAACCAGAACTGGTAATGGCGACGCAAGATGGTCAAGACCATATCGCCTTTGCCGACACCTTGGCTAAGCAGGTAATTAGCGACCTTGTCAGACCAGTATTTGATGTCCGCGAAAGTAAAGATGTGCTCTTCGCCGAATTCATTCAGCCAGATCAAGGCCTTACGTCCGGGATCATTAAGGGCGATATCGTCGACGCAGTCATAGCCGAAATTATAATCGTCAGGATATTCGAGTTTGATATCGGCTAAAAGCCCAGTGTCATAGTAAGTATCGGTAAAGTATCTCTTGTGGATGTTGCGCATGGTCGATCTTCTCCTTGGGTGTCCAGAATCTACGAAGAACCCACCCTGGTGAACAGCAAAGCTGGCTGCAAGGGGGTCTTGGATTTAAGGTGCTGCCCGGCCGATAAGCGGACAACACCTAGATAATGGCGATGCTGGGATGGCTTTTGGGTTTGATCACGACTGCGATGAAGACACATTCAGTGCCGCCGGCAGCCATCTCGCCATGGGGGTTGGCACTGTCGTAATACACACAATCACCTGGGCCGAGTTCCTCGACATGGTCGCCATAGGCAAAACGCAGGGTGCCGGAGAGCACGAAGTCGAGCTCTTGGCCGTCGTGTTGGTGCTGGTGGGGCAGGGCATCCGCATTACCAGGCTCAAAAGGAATGGTGACGACGAAAGGTTCACAGAGCTTCTTCTTAAAAAAAGACCCCTTGTGTAGATACTCGAAAGCCGATCCCCGAGGAATCGAGATGCCAGCACCCTTGCGGGTGATCTCATAACCGGTCAGATGCGGGGACTGGCCAGTCAGGAAATCGACTACGTCAACGCCGAGGGCCTCGGCGCATTTGTAAAGGAAAGTAAAGGAAAGGTCTTTGCGCCCCTCCTCTTGCTCGGTGTACTCCTCAAGCGAGCGACCGGTATAATCCGCCATCTGTTGCGCCGAGATGTCCATATCCTGGCGCAGGGCCTTAATCCGCGCCGCGACTTCTTGGGGGTTGGGGCTGAGTTTTTTCTGATCGTTCATAACCCTGATTATAACTAATCGCAAGTTAGAAGAAGATCCAATTTGTCAAGAAAAAGCGAGGTGAAATAAAGAAAATAGCCAGTTCAAAGCCAAAGCGGCAGACTTTAAGAACACTCACGGTACTTATAGGCAGCCGCACAAGAACCTTCGCTGGAAACCATGCAAGGCCCGATTGGCTGAAGCGGACTGCAGCCATGGTCGAAAAGAGGGCACTCGGTTGGCTTGATTAGACCTTTGAGCACATCCCCACAACGACAACCACGGGCCTCACGGGTGGGCTCAACTGATAAATCCGGGAAACGTCTACAGGCATCGAAACTTGCATACTCCGCCCTTAAAGCCAAGCCAGAAGCCTCGATTTGGCCTAGGCCACGCCAATCGCAGTCAACCGGCTGAAAGACCTCTTCGAGGAGGGCTCGAGCAGTCGGATTGCCGTGCTCACGTACGCCCGCCGGATAAGCGTTCTCTATGCTGGCCGTATCTGCCACCAACTGGTGCAGGATAGCATCGACCGCCTGTAGGATCTCATTTGCGCTGAAACCGCTGACCACACCCGGCAGGTGATAATGGGTAGCGAGGAAACGATAGGGCTCGAGGCCGATCACGGTCGAGACATGTCCAGGCAAAAGGAAGGCGTCGACTGCCACCTCGGCCGCGCCAGCCAGGCTCGCCAAGGCCGGTGGCACCAACTTATGAGCGCAGAACAAACAGAAATTATCAAGCTGGCGGGTTTTGGCTCTTTTGATGGTCGCGGCGCTCAGCGGCGCCGTCGTCTCAAAGCCCACGCCGATGAAAACGACCGTTTGAGCCGGATTGCAGGCTGCGATGTCAAGGGCGTCGGCTGGTGAATACACCACCCTTACGTCGGCGCCATGCGCTCTCTCGTTGGCTAGAGATGAGCTCGAACCCGGCACGCGCAGCATATCACCGAAACTGCAGATAATCGTCTCAGGCCTACGAGCTAAGGCGATAGCGGTATCGATCTGGGCATTGGCAGTCACACAGACCGGGCAGCCAGGTCCGCTAATCAGCTCTACCCCATCTGGGAGGAGTTGCTTTAGGCCGAAGCGCGCGATTGCCATGGTGTGCGAGCCGCACACCTCCATGATCCGCCAGTGTTTAGGCACGAGCGCCTGCTTCGTCGGCGCAGACTAGATCCTCCATCTCCTTGATCAGAGACAAGGTCTCGGCAGCTTCTTCAGGGGCGACCACCTCGATTGCATAGCCGGCATGCATCAAGACATAGTCCCCGACGCTGGCCTTAGGACACAGGTCGAGGATGCAACTCTGCTGCAGTCCGCCGCTCTCGACTTCGGCCCTACCGTCTGCCCCGATCTTTATGATCTTTACCGGAATCGCTAAACACATGCTCTTATTCTATCTGAACAGTGAGATAGCTGCCAGGCCTAAAAAGAAGTGCGTAGCGCAAGCTAGGGGTACAGATTCACTCCCGACCGGCTTGGCAAAGGGCCACCAAGGCCTGGCCATAACTGATAGCGCCGTCGCCACAGGGAAGTTGTCGCGGCAACAAGACCTTGAAGCCACGCTGTTCGAGGTTGGCTTTGACTTCATGGCAAAGCCAACGGTTGTTAAAGCAGCCGCCACAGAGAGCCACGGTGTCCAGTGCGGTTTGACTGCGGGCCGCCTCACACTCGGCCAAGATGAAATCACGCATCTGTTGATGGAAGAGCAGAGCCTGAGCACGTAGATCCGGGTCAGCTCGCTCAGACCAAAGCAGGGCCTCAAGCTCACAGGCCGCCTGTCCATCGTAGCTTGGCTCACTACAGACACCAAGGGCGGCAGCCTTGGCATCAAAGAGGCGCCCAGCCGAGCTGCATTCGAGCACCCCTTGGCCGCTTGCTAGGGCGGCGTCTAGTAGTTCGCGCTCGGATTTTGTCAGCAAAGTCTGATCATGGGTGAGGACATAGGCAGTATGAAGGGGATGCTTGACGGCCGCGTCTCCTCCGACCAGCTTAAAATTGGGCAAATGGGCAAAGCGACTAACCTGGGCGATCGAGCCGCAGAGGATCTCACCGCCCCAGATACTCCCATCCTCGCCATAGCCAGTGCCATCGAAGACGACCCCGATTGCCTGGCCGAAGAAGTCATGTTCGCCTAGACAGGCAGCGAAATGGGCATGATGATGCTGGACCTGAATCAAAGGGAAGCCGTACTTTGCCTGAAAGGATTGAGCGAGCTTGGTGGTGAAATAGCCCGGGTGCAGGTCACAGGCCACCGCGACCGGGTTAGCGCCGACCAGGCGACGGTTATGCATCAAGGTGGCGAGATAGTTGTCTTGGGCTTCCTTAGAAGCGAGGTCACCGAGATGCTGAGAGACAAAAGCCTGGTAGCGCTTTTTACCCGGGTCAGGTGCAATTAGGCAGAAAGTCGCTTTCATCTGCGCTCCGAAAGCGATGATCTGACCGTTTTCCTGGATCTCGGGCGGCAGGGCGCCGACTACTGGCAAAGGCGCGTAGCCCCTGGCCCGACGGATAAAAGAAACCTCATCTGCCTGATTGAGCCGTACCACGCTGTCGTCATAGCGGCTGCGCACCGCCCGGTCGTGGTCGAGGAAGAAATCCGCGACTGCTGCCAAGCGTTGATGGGCCTCAGTATTGTCCCCGATGATGGGCGCACCGGAGACATTGCCGGAAGTCGCCACCAGCGGTGCGCCAAAAGCCTCAATCAGGAGATACTGCAAGGCAGTCGCAGGCAGCATCACTCCGACCTCAGCTAAAGCCGGGGCGACCGACTGAGCCAGATTAAGCGGTGCAAGCAGGTGCTTAGGCAGAAGCAGGATAGGCCGCGCCTTTGAACGCAAAACCTCGCGTTGACGCCTATGCAGCGCGAGCTGCTCGCTTAGGGCATCGCTAATCAGTATGGCCAGCGGCTTGTCCGGACGCTGCTTGCGTTTGCGCAGGACTTTGATAGCTGCCTTTGAGGTCGCGTCACAAAGCAGGTGGTAGCCACCCAGGTCCTTACAGGCGACGATGCCACCTTTACGCAGGCAAGCGGCGGCTCGGACGATCTCGGCGTCGGACTCCTCGCGGGTATGGCTGGCATTGAGATGAGGGCCGCAGCTAAAACAGGCATCAGGCTGGGCATGGAAACGACGGTTTGAGGGGTCATCGTATTCAGCTTGGCACTCGGAACACATCTCGAAATCAGCCATCGCGGTCTGGGCCCGGTCATAGGGCAGGTCGTCGATGATGGTATAGCGCGGACCGCAGTTGGTGCAGTTGATGAAAGGATAATGGTAGCGCCGATCATTTGGGTCATGTAGCTCGCGCAGGCAATCCTCACAAATCGCAAGGTCAGGCCCGACCAAAGTCCGTTCCTGGATTGACTTTTGACCGGTCTGCTCGGAGAGATGGATACTGAAGTCAGCGCAGCCTTCTACCGAGGCCGGCGCCCTGCGTAACGCGTCAACTCGGGCGACCGCCGGTGCCCCGGGCTTGATCGCGGCATAGAAGCTGTCCAGGGTGTCATGGTCGGCTTCGGCATGGATATGCACGCCCTGATCTTGGTTGAGAACCCAACCTTTGACGGCTAGGCTGCGGGCCAGACGATAGATATAGGGGCGGAAGCCCACCCCCTGCACCACGCCAGTGACGAATATATCGACTGCGGCCATCAGAATGCCCTTAGACTAAACAGAGGCCGCAAGCGGAAACATCCGACAGACAACCTCTCGCCTCGCTTAAACCGAAGTGACCGTCACTCCCGGCAAAGCAGCGTCTTCGTCATCAATCACGTCTTGGATGTCACTGAACAGGGCACGCACCTCGTCTAACCCAGCCTGCGCCTCGGCCAACTTGGCAGCGGACTGCTCAAACTGGGCATTGTCCGCAGAATGATAAGCCCGATGCGTCCATTTGCGGCAAAGTGCGACCGCTTCGTCGATTTGTGTGATAGTGTCTTTGAGTTGTTGGGTATTGACCCCGTTGGTGCACATCTGTTACCTTCTTCCGAGACTAGGGATTAGCTAGCCCTCGTCTATTCTAAAGCTTGGTCGATCTGGTCGACGATTACATTCTTCGGCACGGCGCCGACGTTTTGCATGATGACCTCTCCGTCTTTGTAGAGGATAGCCGCCGGGATACTCATCACCCGGTATTTTTGGGCGATCTCAGGGTTCTCGTCGACATTGAGCTTGCCCACCTTGATCTTATCTGACATATCCTCAGCCAGCTCATCGACAATCGGAGAGAACTGTCGGCAGGGGCCGCACCAGGCTGCCCAGAAGTCCACCAAGTAAGGGGTATCGCTTTGCAAGACCTCAGTGTCGAAGTTCGCAGTGGTAAGTTCTGCTACAGGCATATACATCTCTCCTTTGCGTGCTTGTTTTATTGACAACAGCTGGCACCATTGTAACACGTCAATTCGATCTTCCTACAATGGCCCTGGGGCTCACTGAAATCCAAACGATAGTAGCGGCCAGACAGGGCGGCAGGGAATTTATCCCCCCATTCAACCAAGTTGATCGCAGCCGGATCAGCCAGCATACCGAAATAATCGAAGTCGTCGAGCTCGTCTGCACGCTCCAGACGGTAGAGATCGAAATGGTTGAGGGTCACACTCAGCCCGGCTGCGGTCAGCGCCGGATATTGCAGGACAAGGTTAAAAGTCGGGCTCAGCACTGGTTCAGCCACTTGCAAGCCCTGCGCTACTCCCTTGACGAACTGGGTCTTACCGGCGCCGAGCCTGCCACAGAGCAAGACGACGTCAGCAGGCAGCAAGGATTGCGCGAAAGTACGCCCTAAGGCGATGGTCTCTGCCGCTGAGCCGCTTTGCCAACTCGCGACCTTATCTTCACTCTGCAGATTCGTCATAATCGGCGATTAATGTATGAGCTAGTTCTAGTTGCTCCCGCACACGTCTCGTCGAGGTACCGCCAAAGGTGTCATGCCCCTCAAGCACATGGCGGATATCCACTAAACGCAGGTCGTCGAATTCCTTTGCATAAGCTTTGAGCCCTTCCAAGCTCAAATCGCGGAAATCCTTGCCCTGTTTTTCCAAGTCGTGGACGATCTGACCGACGATATGATGGGCATCCCGAAAAGGCATGCCCGAACGTACCAAATGGTCGGCCAAGTCGGTTGCAGCCATAAAGCCAGACTGGGCGTCATCGAGCATCCGTTCGCTATTGACCTGCATGGTCGTGAGCATACCGTCAAGGGCGCCGGTGCAGTCCAAGACGGTCTGGACGGCGTCGAAGAGCCCCTCCTTATCTTCTTGCAGATCCTTATTATAGGCCAAGGGTAGGCCTTTCATGGTAGTAAGCAAGCCAATCAGGGTCGCATAGACCCGTCCGGTCTTGCCACGAGTGAGTTCGGCATAGTCTGGGTTCTTCTTCTGGGGCATGATCGAAGAGCCGGTCGAATAGGCGTCAGCAAGAGTGATGAAGCCGAACTCGTCACTTGACCACAAGACCAGCTCCTCACAGAGCCGAGAATAATGCATCATCACCATCGCACAGGCGTAGTCACAATCCAAGGCAAAATCACGATTGGAGACCGCATCCATGGAGTTGGGCGCGACCTGCACGAAGTCAAGGGCATCAGCGACCAGCTCACGATCAAGGTCGAAAGTAGAACCTGCCAAGGCGGCCGCGCCTAAAGGCAGCTCTGAAGCCGCCATTGCCGCATCCTCGAAGCGCTCCAGGTCACGGTTGAGCATCCAGAAATATGCCAACAGATGATGGCTGAACAAGACCGGCTGGGCCTTCTGCATATGGGTATAACCTGGCATAATCACCCCGATATTGGCCTCAGCCAGATCACAGATATCTGTCATCAAACCAAGCAGGGCATCGATTACCTCGCTGCAGGCGCTGCGGCAGAAAAGCCGAAAATCGGTCACCACTTGGTCGTTGCGGCTACGCCCGGTATGCAACTTCTTACCCACCTCGCCGATCCTGCGAATCAGCTCGCCCTCCACTGCCATGTGGATGTCTTCGTCCTCAAGACTCAGCTCAACTTTGCCTGCAGCGATATCATGGCCGACCTCGGTCAAGGTCTTGACCAGGAGTTGGGCTTCATCAGCGGTGATGATCCCCTGTTTGCCCAACATGGTGGCATGTGCGATCGAAGCCATGATGTCGTAGGGCAACATATTCATATCCACCGGCAGGGAGGCCCCGAAAACCAGCATCTCCTGGTCGGCGGCACCTTCAAAACGGCCGCCCCAGAGGTTGGAATTAGTATCTTGATCGGTCTTTTTCGCCATGTCTATCCTTTGAGAGCCTAAAACGAGATTATAGCCCAACGCTTGTAGGAGCCCATCAAAAGCTCGCGTCCGCTTAGATCTGGGGCGAGTAGTCGAGCCCCGTAAGACGTGCGGCATTCTCGGCCGAAAGGGCGTGTTGAAGGACGGCCTTGGCACTGAGACAGCCGCTCTGATAGAGCGCGGCCAAGCTCGCGTCCATGCTTAGCATCCCTTCCTGTGCACCTTGGGCAATGGCTGCGCCCAGTTGATGAACGCGGCCCTCCCGAATCAAGTTAGCAATCGCCGGTGTCGTACGCATCACCTCGAAAGCCGGCACCACCCCCCCGCCATCAGCTTCGAGGAGTTGCTGAGAGATGACCATCTGCAAGGCCTGGGAAAGCTGCATCCTAACCTGTTCTTGTTGATCGGCGCTAAAAGCGTCAATCAACCGGTCGAGTGAGCCAGCTGCTCCAAGGGTATGTAAGGTAGAGAGCACAAGATGACCAGTCTCGGCTGCTGTCAAAGCCACCGCGATGGTCTGAGGATCGCGCATCTCGCCAATCAAGATCACATCCGGGCTTTCCCTTAGGATGGCCCGCAGGGCAGAGCTATAGTCATGGCTGTCGATCCCGACCTCACGTTGGCTGACCAAACAACGGTCGTGACAATGGAGGAATTCTATAGGGTTTTCGAGGGTAACGATATGGCCGCTGCGGCTATGGTTGATTAGGTCAATAATACAGGCCAAGGTAGTGCTCTTGCCGCTACCAGCAGGTCCTGTGACCAAGACCAGGCCATGCTCATAGTGAGCAGCAGCCATCACCTCAGGCGGGATCCCCAACTTACTCGGATCCGGCAGCTCAAAGGGAACGACCCGCAGGACCGCCGCGTCAGAGCCGCGTTGGCGATAAGCATTGACCCGAAAACGGGAGAGACCGCAGATAGCAAAGGAGAAGTCGTCATCACCACTGTCGAGATAGTGTTGCTGGGAGCGTCCAGCCAGTTGATAGATCTGGCTGATGGCGCTCTTACAGTCCAGGGCTGACAAAGAGCTGTCCCCCAAACTTTGCAGCTCCTTATCACTGCGATAACAAATAGGGCTACCGGCCACGATGAAGATATCAGCCACCCCCAATGAGACCAGCTTTGAGAATACACTCTTGATATCCATTAGTCTATACCTCCTCCTCAGCGTTGACCACCCGCCAAGAACTGATCCGGTAAAACCGGTTCCCGTCATGGTAATCGATGCGTACTTTCAGCTCACTAGCAGATCGTCCTGCAATCGACCAGCTATGCTCGATTTGCAGGAAACCTTTCTTGACCATGACCCCAGCATCGAAGCCTTGGCCTAAAAGGGCCTGTTTGCGCTGAAGAGCCTGGGGCGGCACTTTCTCAAGGCTCTGCTGTAGCCTAGCCAGCCAGGCCGTAGCCTGGCCATCGGCTGCATAATAGGCGGCATCATAGGCAGCGGCCTGCGTAGAGAGACTGCGGTCGGCCTTAGCCGAAACGAGGGCGAGCACCGCAAAGGTAGTCATTAAGACCACGACCAAGATGGTGAGCAAGGTTGGGATCCCCATGCCAAAGGCTGTCTGGGCCTTAAGGCGACGGCTAGCAGGACGCCCCGAAGCGCCCAGGTAAGCAGGGGATTCGGGTTTAGTTACCAGCATGCGTCCTCTTCCCCCCGTCTGAAGTCGGTTTGTAAGCTACCACCTGCAAGCTTTGCAGTACCTGGCCGGCTTGCGCAAGCGTTATCTGCATAGTGCTCAAGCCCCGGGGTTGTTGGGGCGATACCCTACAGTCAAGGCAATAGCGTGCGCCTGCTCCAGCGGAGACCTTTTGGAAACGCAGGTTATAGAAAGTCTGATAGCTTGAGGTCTGGCCTGGTGCCACCTTGAAATCCTCGGCCGCGCGTGTCACGACAGGTTCGAGAGCGGCCACAGCGGCCGCCTGGTCGCTCAGGTTTTTTGCGGCCACGAAAACCCGGCATGCGATTAGGGCACAGAGGACGAAGAGGGCAAAATCCAGTAAGACTTCCAGGAGGAAACCCCGGTAATGTCGTCTTTGAGAGGGGGCGACTTTCATTTCAAATCCCTTTGCGAAGGACAACGCAGGGCCAGGTGGAGTTCGTGGAGGCTCCCGTCGGCACTGGCTAATTCCAACTTAAGCCGTTGCCCTTTAAGCTCTATCGACATCCCCGACAAAGGGGTGATTGCTTGGGCCAAGCCTGGGTGCGGACGGTCGCCGGCAAGGACTAGTTCTTCTTGAAGCGCGCCTCCGTCGACATAGATCCAATCTTGGTAGGTCTGTCCATCTACACTACTCTGCAAGACCAAGGCATCGCCACCGGCGAGGCCTTGCACGGAGATAGCATCCTGAAAATCATATTGTCGTACCTTTTGGATCAGATAAAGACTTGCGCTGCGCTGTTCATAGTCCAAATCCATGGTCGTGCTCACGTGGCGATAAGCCCTCACCGCGAGTAAACAAAGATAGAGTGCACAGATCGCGAACACCGCGAACAAGCAAAGTACCAACAAGAACTGACTATGTCCCGACCGGCTCCCCATTTTCAGCCTACCGACCCGACACCCGGACTACGATCACTTGGGGTTTGAGGTTAGACCCCAGTGATTGATAATAGACGTCATAGCTGTTCCGGTCGACTTGCAAACCGTAGTAATCCTCAAGATGGGCCAGATCTTTAGGATATGCTCCTTCTATCGCATAACACTGCACCGCATCCCGCTCGATCGCCGCTTTCAGATAGGCGCTCCGATCCGAGGCTAAATTAGCCTTGAAAACCGAAGCAAGGCAGTAGAGCAAGACCAGACCGCAGGCTAACATCAAGCAGGAGCAACAAAGACGCAGTCTGGCCTTAAGCTTAGGCTTGCCTGCTCGAGCAGACTCGAAATCAGCAGGCATCTTATATCCCCGCCAATACGCCCACCAAGGGCAACATCACCGAGAGCAGGACGACCGCCACTAAGACACACATCACCACTACAAGCAGGGGTTCAATCACTGCAATCAAGCTCGCTATCTTTGATTCAGTCTGGCGATCAATCTGATCCGCCATCTTTGCCAAGGCGTTAGAAAGCTTGCCGGTCTTAATCCCGACCGCAAGCAAAGGCAAAAGGTCTGGGCTGAAGAGGCCGCTCATCTTGAAGATCCTGAAGATGTCTTGGCCTTGCTCGAGTTCTAGGCTCATCTGTTCTACAACACGACGGGCCCGCCTATCTCCCAGTAAAGCCTTCGCTTGGTCAAAAGCTTGATCGATGGTAAGGCCGGTTTCAAGCAAGGTCGACAGGGCAAAGGCAAGCCGCTCGGCCGAAAGCTGGAGCGATACCTCGCGCAGACCGGGCAAAGTCTGAAAGAGCCAGGCGAAGAAACGCTTACCCGGTTTGGATAAGGCGAGAAGCACCACAACTACCACTATCACAAGAACCGCCAAGGCCAACCATGAGGCAATGTGCCCCAAGAGATTGCCGAAACCCATCAAAGCCAGGGCCGGACCGGATAAATCTAGTCCAAGTTGGGCGAAGACATCCTGGAAGACCGGCAGTGCTTGGCTAAGTAATACGAAAAGCACGACCAACACCACGACCAACATGGACAGCGGATAGACCAGGGCCCCGCGCAAAGCCCCAGCCAGCGAATCCCGCCGCCCGTAATAGTGGGCAAGGCCAGATAGAGTCTGATCGACCCTCCCGGTGTTCTCTCCCATCTTTAGCAAATTGACCGCGAATGTCGGAACCACCTGGCTTTCGGCAAGAGCCTGGGACAAGGGTGACCCAGCCTTGATATACTCTTCGAGCCGGCTATAGAAAAGTTCGGCTTGACTGCGCCGGGAATTCTGGCTGAGCACCCCCAAGCCCTCTGCCAGGGGCAGGGCCGCCTGAGAAATGAAAGCCAGGCTCTCGAAAAGTGTTTTCAACCTTAAGTTGTCCAAGGTTCGCTGTGCCATCGCCTACCCCTTTCCAGGCGCGTCAATAATAGAAGATCGGCGCATAGTTACTGCCATTCCCAACCAGGGCAGCGATGCCCTCTACGTCTTTGCTGGTAGCATTGAAGGTCGGATCCATCCGTACCCAAGAATGTCCGTCAAAGCGATAGTCCCGGACTTCACCGGTCGCTTGGCAAAGGACTTGCAGCCAGGCATGGTAAGCGCTTCCGGCATAGCCCACGACCATCTTCGCTGGTATACCTTGGACTCTGAGCATCGCTGCGGTCAGAGAGGCATAGTCGAAGCAGATTCCCTTCTTAGTCGCGAGCGTAGTCGTATTGTTCGGCAAGTAGCCAGCTGGCACCGTCCGCGCCTTAGAGTAGTCATAATCAATATGATCGACCACATAACCATAAATGCGACCAAGGGCCGCGAGTTCGCTCCTTTGGCCCCTGCTCAGACTGCGAGACAAGAGAGTGGAACGGTCACCGGCCCGGAAATCTATATACTGGTTGGGATAGAGGAAGGCGCTATAGGGGTTCTTCAAACGCACCTCAAGGTTATGGGCGAAGACCCCGGCATAAGTCGTACCCCTGACCCGACGCCAGACCCCGACCTGATAGAGGTTATCACCACAGGTAAGCGGAATCGTGTTATAGCTGCCACGGACTAGGCTGTATTGGTATTGGCGTCCCCCGACATCAACCAAGACCTTAACCAAGGTCGCACCGAGTTTAGACTTCACGCAGAAATAGCCGTCCTTCGTGTTGGAATAATCCATCACGACTCCGCCCTGTTCGATCACCTTGTTGCCAGGCGCCTTGGCCTGCATGACTTTACTGGGCGCCTTCCACTTGCCCGAGGCACCGTCTTTGTTGGCTTGGTCGCGATCCGAGAAGAGAGTACAGGCGCTGAAGCCGAGGGCAGAAACGCCCAAACAGCAGAGACAGAGCAAAAGCAACCATTTTGACTTCAGGCGGCCCCATCTTGCTTTACTATATTCTCCCCCGTAAAGCATGACAAAATTATAGCCCGCCCAGCTCTTACCAGGCGAATCATCAATAAGCAAATGGGTTCGGCAAAATGCCGCTCCCTTGGCCTGCTCACTGCCACTCCGCTTAGAGAGGGGGCTCTCTCTTGGAACGGGGACACCTTAGCCTGGCCCCACCGAGGGCTAGGCTAAGGTGTCCCCGGTGGGGTTAGGCTATTTAGGGTGTCCCCGGATCTTTAAAGCTTCAACGCCGCTGCTGCCAATCCTCGATCAGCCATTGCTCATAAAGCTTCTGCAGGGCTTTCTCGGCAAGTGGTTTATGATCGCCTTTCTTGCCACCTTTCGCGTCGCTCTTATATACGTTAGCCGCGTCCTCTGCCGCGAGCATGGCAGAGGTCTCGAAGGCATGTGTGTCGAAATCCCGCTTCTGGATCCGCCACCAGAACATCCGCACCAGGTTCGCGAGATGTTTGAGCGACTCTGGCCCTGGAGTGAAAGGAACTGGAGCAAGCAACTCCATCTTCTGTTTTACCTGCGGCTCGACGAAGACGTCCGTAACACTCTCGACCTGATAACCTTCGAGTCCTGGTTCGACCGTATTCTCGATCAGGAGCTGATAGAACTCCAGCTGGCGTTGATAGCCGATCCCTCCGCGTTCTTCTCTCACTTTCTCCGGGGTCTTCCGGTTGCCGCTCTTATAATCGAAGATCGTGACTTTCTTTTGAAGCTTATCAAGGAACAGGAGATCGCACTTGCCGGTAAGCGGTATGGTGTCGTCAAGGCGCGCGCTCACCCATTGTTCAGCGACATATTGTGTAGGATCAGCCTGCACGATGGTTTTCCAGTGTGGCAGATAGACTTGATAGAACGCCTTAAAGCGCTGTTTGAGTTGGTCGAGCTCGTCAGATGCATAGTCGAGATTGGCGATCTCGTTTTCCGTGAACCGGATCAGCTCGTCCTCACTGACCGTCTCTCCGGGCTCCCCCTGGAGCACGTTCTTCAGTTCCTTCTCAAGAAAGCCGTGCAAGATGCTCCCGAAATCGAGCGCAGTCGTCGGGGCTCCGGGAAAACCGAATAACTTGTCGCCGAGGAAGACGCCTTTACTATGGGTACCTTCTAGGTCATCGGAATCATAGGCTAGAAAATCATTCAAGGTCGTTGCCGAGATGCGCAAGTCGGCCAAGGCCGGATCCATCAGCGCCCGGCTGGCAGAATCCTTGGCCAACCACTCTTCCTGCCAACAAGCCTGGGCTTGTTCTGTGAAATCAGCGATCGTGGAATCGGCCG
>JAISGO010000002.1 GCA_031263025.1 Coriobacteriales bacterium | reverse complement strand
CTCCCCTATCCTCGAAATTTACCTCAAAGGTCAGCTCGTCACAGAGGTCAAGTTCGCAGAAGACCGCGTCGACTAGATGCTTGCTCCCCGCCAAGGCAGACTCCGCCAGAGGATGCACTCCGAGATAGAGGGAGAGCTTGGCTGGCGCCAGCTCCTGGTCGCGCATCAAGGGAGCTCTGCGAGCGCCGCGCAGAACTGCTCGACGAAGGCGGCCAGGCTCTCTTCGGAAGTGTCGCGAAGCTCCAAGAAAAGCACCCGTCGGCCACGCTCTAGGAGCGCCTCATAGTCGCTCTTGGCCTGGGTCAAGGCAAGCTGCCCAAGCGTCCAATCCTCACCAGGTACCTGCAGGTCCTGACGCTCAGGAGCACCCAAGAGGAGATACACCCCATTATCGCGCCCCCCCTTTTGGTATTGGCCGACGGAATGGAGGTAACGCGGCCCCACCTCAAGCGAGCTGAGGTGGCCGAGTGCGCTTACCACGCGATAACGCATCGTCTCCATCAGACAGCGCCGGGCAATGCTACTCTGTGGCAGGAAAGCATTGATGGAGAAGAAATCACCGGGACGCAGCCTACCAAGCAACTGCAACAAGGCCTGACGTGGATCCTGGGTCGCAGCTTGGGCGTCGATGTTGAGGGAGGTCTGCCCTTGTCCGAGCTGGAGATGCTCGCGGGTCAGACGCTTGGTTAGTTCGACGTCAGGTTGGTCGAAAGGATTGAGCTCGAAGAGGACGCCAAGATAGGCAACGACATATTCCCAGAACACGAAGAAGCTGAACAATTGACCAGGGGTCTCAAGCTCAGCAGCCCGTAAACGATAGGCCTGCACGTCTGGCCAAGGCCGCTTGAACAGTCCAAAATCGCTTTCCATACAGGGATAGAGACCGCTATCGGATTTACCTAATGATTCGGCGATTAGCTGTTTCAGCCAATAAGCCACACTCTCAAGGCCAGGAGGAGTCAAAAAGCAGATCTTATCCCGCCCCTCGCTGTACTCGGCAAACAAACGGGCCGCCAGCTGCAGGGCCGGGTTCTCGCGGCTTAAGCGGGCGCGGCAGCGCGCTTCCATCTGGGCGGCTTCGGCCATAGCAGGCGCAAGCTTGATACCCAGCATCGCCGCCGGAAAGAGCCCAAAGACCGACAGCGCCGAAAAGCGCCCACCAACATTACTAGGGCTGCTCAGAGAAAAACGATAACCCTGCTTTTGCGCATAATCTTGCAGGTCACTACCAGGATCGCTGATTGCCACGAAATGATAGGGGCTGTCCAAACGGGCACGCAGCACCCGTTCCAAGGTACGGGTCTCCATGGTGGTGCCAGATTTTGAGGAGATCAGACAGAGCGTGTGCTGGGCTTGGAAATGAGGTAGGTCAAGCGGAGACAATCCGTCCAACACACTAAGGTGGGCTTTGCCGCGCTTAGGCTTGAAGAGCTGGGCCAGAACCGCGACTGCTTGACTCGAACCACCCTCGCCCACTACCACCAAATGGCGGATACCGTCGCCCAGGAGCTCTTCGGCCCGGGCTTCGATATCGCTTAAAGCAAACGGTGGTTGGCTGGCCAGGGTCAACCAACCCATGAAACGACGCGCGTTCTTGCCATCCGGATAGAGCGTCGGGTCGCGCTTCGCTAAACGCTCGGTTGTCTCGAGCCCCTCCAAGAGCTCGAGACAACGTTGCGCAGAGATCTTACTCGGTCGCCTTGGCATCGTCGGAGGTCTTTTCCTCCTTGGCAGGGGCAGCTGCCGGCGTTGGCTCGGACTTAGCAGGCGCTTTGTCCACAGCTGCGTCGCTTGCTGCCGGCTTGTCTGCAGCAGCAGCTTTTGCCTCGTCGGCAGTTGGTTCGGCCTCGGCCTTGGCAGCAGCTTCGGCCTCGGTCTTAGCCGTATCCGCCTTGGCCTCGCCCTTGGCCGTCTCGGCTTTGGCAGCCGGCTTAGCAGCCGGCTTGGCGCTTGCGGCCTTGCTGGCATGGAGAGGCTCCAGCACCAGCTCGAGGATTACGATCGTGGCATCATCACCACGGCGCTTGCCCAATTTGAGGATCCGAGTATAGCCACCGTTGCGGCCTTTGAACAAGCCCTGCGCGACCTTCTCGAAAATCTCGCGAACTAACTCTTTGTCGCCAAGCTTGGCCAAGGCCAAGCGCCGGGCATGAACGTCGCCACGTTTCGCCCAGGTCACCACTCGGTCAACGTCGCCGCGTACTTCCTTAGCCCGCTCCAAGGTGGTCTTGATACGGTCATTGGCGAAGAGATTGCAGCAGAGGCTGCGTTTGATCGCCTTGGTATGCGAAGCGTCGGTGCCGAGCTTGCGCCCCTTCTTATAATGTCTCATTATCTGTGTCTCCTTATACTTGCTTGAGGGACAGCCCGAGCGCTGCCAAGTGTTCTTTGACCTCGTCAATCGACTTGACGCCGAAGTTCTTGAAGCTACGCAGCTCAGCTTCGGTGTAGCCAACCAACTGTTCTAGGCTCTCGATGCTGGCACGGCGTAGGCAATTGGTCGCACGCACGGAAAGACCAAGCTCATCGATGGGATGCTCAGCTTCGTTGGTGTCAGGGGCCTTGAAGAGATTCTGCTCCGGTTCGCTGGCCCGGCTCTCATCGAGCTCCAGGAAAGACTGCATATGCTGGACTACGATGTCAGCCGCCTGCAAGACCGCTTCCAAAGGAGCCATCGCACCATTGGTCTCGACTTCCAAGGTCAGCTTATCGTAGTCAGTGCGTTGGCCGACACGGGTGTCTGCCACGTTCATGGTGGCACGGCGCACGGGCGAATAAAGCGAATCGGTGTGGATGATACCAATCGGGTCGCCCTCTTGGCGGTTGCCATCAGCCAGGGTATAACCGCGCCCGGTGCCGAGACGCAGGGTCATCTCCAGCTTCCCGCCCTCGGCCAAGGTCGCTACCACATGGTCTGGGTTGATCAGGGTGAACTCAGTCGGGACCTCGATGTCCTTGCCAGTAATCACCTTGGGGCCTTTGGCCGAGATCCGGGCCACGGCCTCAGCGCCATCCTCGATCGCGCTAAAGACTAAGCCTTTGACGTTGAGCACGATGTCGCAGACGTCCTCGACCACCCCGTCCAGGGTAGTGAACTCATGCTGGGCGCCCTCGATGGTGATGGCCTCGACCGCCGCCCCGGACAGCGAGGACAGGAGTACCCGGCGCATGCTATTGCCGAGGGTCTGCCCATAGCCGCGTTCCAGGGGCTCGCAGACGAAGCGGGCCAGATTGGGATCGTTGGTCTCTTCGACGGTGACTTTCGGTTTAATGAATTCCATACAGTCTCCTTACTTCGAATAGAGCTCGACGATCAGTTGCTCGTTGACATCTGAGTCGATCTGGTCGCGTTTGGGGATGCTAAGCACGTGTCCGGTCAGCTTCTCCACATCGACCTCCAACCATTCCGGCACCTCGACCTTCTCAGAGATGGCGATGGCGGACTTGATCACCAAGAGCTCCTTGGCTTTCTCGGCGACCTCGATAGTGTCCTCCGGGCGCACCCGATAGGAGGGGATGGTGACCCGCTTGCCATTGACCATGATGTGGCCATGGCGCACCTGCTGGCGGGCCTCGGCCCGGGACTTAGCAAAGCCCAGACGATAGACCACGTTATCCAAACGCAGCTCCAAAAGCTGCAGCAGGGTCTCACCGGTCACGCCGCTCTTGCGGGTGGCGATGTCATAATAAGCGTGGAACTGCTTTTCCAGCATTCCATAGATGCGCTTGGTTTTTTGCTTCTCGCGCATCTGGATACGGTACTCGGACTCACGCGGACGCCGACGGCCGGCGTCTCCCGGCGGGAAGCTACGACGCTCCATCGCGCACTTGCCGGTATAACAGCGCTCCCCTTTGAGGAATAATTTCGCCCCTTCCCGGCGGCAGAGCCGGCAGGAGGGACCTGTGTATCTAGCCATAATCTAGTTTCCTTCTCCTTGCTTGCCTATTTCGTCCTATGCTGCGTCGCCGGACATTTTTTCCTGCTCATTACCGAGCAGGTAACTCCGCTGCAAAAAATGCCCGTCTCCTTGCCTAGAACGAAATATGCTGCGCATTTTCTAATACTGAGACGAAGAGTTAAACTCTTCTGCGCTTCCGTTGGCGGACGCCGTTGTGTGGCACTGGAGTGACATCGGTGATGCTGGCCAGCTCGAGGCCGTTGGCCTGCAGGGTGCGGATGGCGGTCTCGCGACCGGAGCCCGGCCCCTTGGCGAAGACCGCGACCTTCTTCAAGCCGTGCTCGGTGGCAAGCTTGGCGCAGGCCTCAGCGGCCATCTGGGCGGCGAAGGGGGTCGACTTACGCGAACCCTTGAAGCCGACGGTGCCAGCCGACTTCCAGGCGATGGTATCACCCTTGGGATCGGTGATGGTGATCACCGTGTTGTTGAAAGTGGATTTGATATGGGCCTGTCCAACCGCGATGTTCTTACGCTCGGAGCGCTTGATACGAGTGGTGGCCTGTTTCTTCTTCTGTGGCATTACTTCTTCTTACCTCCGATTTGCTTGCGCGGACCTTTGCGAGTACGAGCATTGGTGTGGGTACGCTGGCCGCGCACCGGCAAGCCTTTGCGATGACGCAGGCCGCGGTAAGAGCCGATCTCCATCAGGCGTTTGACGTTCTGCGAGGTCTCACGCCGCAGGTCGCCTTCGATTTGCAGGTTTTGGTCGATATACTCGCGCAGTTTGCGCTCTTCGTCTTCGGTAAGGTCGCGCACCCGGGTATCAGGATTAACCCCGGTGGCGGAAAGGATTTTCTGGGAAGTGGTCAAGCCGATCCCATAGATATAGGTCAGACCATACTCGACGCGCTTGTCGCGGGGTAGGTCGACGCCGGAAATTCGGGCCATATACGCAATACCTCCTTAGCCCTGACGCTGCTTATGCCGGGGGTTCTCGCAGATCACGTAGACTTTCCCGTGACGGCGCACCACCTTGCACTTGTCGCACATTCTTTTTACTGAGGGACGAACCTTCATTGTATTTGTGTCCTTTCAAAAAACATATATATCAAACGCCCAGCCGCAGGCGTATTGTGTTCGTAACCACGACGGCCTACATGTGCAGGCCATCACCTTAAATCCGATATTCAAGCACTTGTCGAACCAAGACAGGAGAAGCTACCTTGCTCGGTAATAACCCTAACCTTGAGCCAGAAATGTACCGAATAGCAGATTTTCACTTGAAACGATAGGTAATGCGTCCTTTATCCAGGTCATAGGGGGACAGTTCGACCGTCACCCGGTCACCCGGCAGGATCTTGATGTAGTGCATACGCATCTTACCGGAAATGTGTGCCAATACCACGTGCCCGTTCTCCAGCTCGACCTTGAACTGGGCATTAGGCAGGGGCTCGACCACCTGGCCATCCAGCTCGATTGCTCCTTCTTTTGCCAAAATACTCCTTCAAACGCAACTTTCCAAGCGGACAGCACCATATAGGGCGCAGTCGCGCAAAGTTTTATTATAGCGGAAAGTGCCAGCGTCGAAAGCTAGAAAATGTTATTTTGATACTCTGCTTGGAATGGTTGGAAGCTGAAACCCGCTTGGCGCCAAAGTTGGAGACGGCTTTGCAGTTCTGCGATCAGCCCCTGAGGCAAGTGCTCAGCCTTGCCGTCGACCCCAATGCCGACGACCATTTGGTCACCCTTGGTCTCAATCAAGATGCCGGCCACTTTGCGCTTGCCTAGGTAGATATCGTTAGGGTATTTGATCTTGAGGAGTTCCTGGGTGAGGAACTTGCGCATCGCGGCGCGCACCGCCAAGGCAGTGATGAGGGACATCTGGCCGAGCTCACGTTGGCTGCCCGGCGGCACCGCCAAGGCCAAGGATAGGTAGGTCCAACCCGGCGGCGAGTCCCAGGCCCGCTCGAACTGCCCACGGCCGGCGCTCTGCTGCTCGGCCAAGACCGCGACCGGGGGGCTCAGACGGGCGGCGACTAACTCCCGTTTGAGGTAATCGTTAGTCGAATCAACCGTGTCAAGATGGATGATGCGCATGGCTTTATTATAGGGCAAGGAACCCCTCGCGAAACCTCATAAAACACCATCACCTGGTCGGATACAGCAACATCGGTTGTGCAAAAAGGGCCTTTACAAGCATAGCAAAAAGTCCTCAAGCCAGGCGCGCGATCTCCTCTTCAGCGAAAGCGCGGGCCCAGGCGTCAACCTGGTCAAGCTGTTCAAGACTGCTCAGGTCGGCGCGCCGATGAGCAGTCAGGGCGCTACGTACCACCTGCTCGATCCCCAAGAAGTCAAGCCGCCCCTCGCGGAAAGCGAGGTTGGCTGCTTCACCGGCGGCGTTGAGCACGCAGGGCATGGTACCGCCACTGCGGCCAGCCGCCACGGCCAGCTCGAAACAGGCGAAGGTGGCACAGTCGATGGGGCCGAACTGCAGGTCGCCCAAACGGGTGAGGTCGAGTTGGGTCACTTGGTCAGATCCTGGATATTCAGACAGCGGCAGGCGCTTACCCTGGTAGAGTGCATAGGCGATGGGCAGACGCATATCCGGTGAACCCAGCTGGGCCTTGATCGCGCCGTCGGCGAACTCCACCGCCGAATGCACCACGCTCTGGGGATGCAGGACCACTTTGATCCGCTCGTAGGGCACCTGGAAAAGGTGATGGGCCTCGATTACCTCAAAGCCCTTGTTCATCAGGGTGGCGCTGTCGATGGTGATCTTGGCGCCCATCTGCCAGGTCGGATGGCGCAGGGCTTGGGCTGCCGTGGCCTGGGCGAGCTGGGCTCGAGTCCAACCCCGGAAAGCGCCACCAGAGCAGGTGATCCAGAGGGTGCGCACACTGGCACGATCCTCACCTTGGAGGCACTGCCAGATCGCCGAATGCTCAGAATCGACCGGAAGCAGCTGGCCAGGACTGGCTTGTTTGAGCAGGAGCTCGCCGCCCACTACCAAGGACTCCTTGTTGGCAATGGCCAGATCGGCGCCGGCCCGCAGGGCCAAAAGCGACGGAGTCAGGCCGGCATAGCCGACCAGGGCATTGAGCACGACATCGGCCCGAGCGCCCTGCACCAAACGGGCAATCCCCTCGCCGTCAGTGGCGACCTGCCGGTCATCCAAGCCGAATTCTTGGGCCTGGGCGGCAAGTAACTTGGCCTGACGATGCCCAGAAAGTCCGACTACCTGGAAATCCTGGGGGTGGGCCCGTACCACTGCCAGGGCCTGCTTGCCGATCGAGCCGGTCGAACCAAGTATCAGGAGGCGTTTCATATCAGATGCGAAAGACCGGTGAGGAGGTCAGGCGCGGTCGAGAGCCAGAGTACGAAAGCCGCGCAGACAGTGACGAGAAAGAGCGAATCGCAACGGTCGAGGAAGCCGCCGTGCCCGGGTAGGGCATGACCAGAGTCCTTGTGGCCGGTGCCGCGCTTGATGCGCGACTCGATCAAGTCGCCCAAGGTGGTGGCCAGACCACAGAGCAGCCCAGCCGCCAGGCCCCAGTACCAGGACAGGTCGACTCCAGGGATAAAAGAGATCAAAACCCAGACGATGATCGGGGCCAGCATACCGAAAGCGAAGCCCTCCCAGCTCTTGGCCGGCGAGATCTTGGGCGCCATCTGGTGCTTGCCGAAGATACTACCAAAAAGATAGGCGAAAGCATCATTGGCCCAGACCGCCAAGATGACCAAGAAGGCCAACAGGCCGCCGAATCCCCCCAGGTGGCTGATACCGAGAAAAGTCCAGCCTGGCAAAAACTCCCGAATCCAGACCATGAAGGCCAAAAGCATCCCGGTGTAGAGGGCGCCGAAAAGGGTGACCGCTACGTCGACGATGTCAGCCTGCAGGTCAAAAGCATACCAGACCAGTAGCACCAGGGCCAAGACCGCCGTCAGGAGCAACATGACGTTGAAACCATAGAAGTAGAAGGCGATCGGATAGAATACGGCCGCGCTCACCCCGATAATCTCGTTGGGGCGACGGCCGACCTCGCCGGACTTCTTGATACGCGGCTCGGGGTTGCGCAGCATGGCGTAGAACTCGAAAGAACAGAAGCCGGCCAAAACCGCCATCGCCGCTGTGCAGGTGAGCGGATGAATGAAGATGAGGGCCGCAGTGCTGATGGCGAAGATCGCGGCAGTCAAAGCGCGGGTGGCAAGTTTGTGCGGGTTCACTGTGCTTGCTCTACCCCGCCGTAGCGGCGCTCGCGCCCTTGATAGTCCTCGATAGCCGCCCGGAGGTCGGCCTTGCCGAAGTCCGGCCAGTACTTCTCGGAGATATAGAGCTCGGTGTAAGCCAGCTCGTAAAGCAGGAAATTGGACAAGCGGCGTTCGCCGGAAGTGCGGATGAGCAAATCAGGATCGGGAATGTCGCCGGTATCGAGGTACATCGCAAAAGTCTCCGGCGTGAGGGTATCGATGGTGCGTTTGAGGTAGTCAGCTGCCTGCTGGTAGGTCATGATCCCGAAATCACCCCCGGAGGAATGCTCAAGACCGGCGCCACCGCAGCTGAGGAAGACGCTCGCCGCATCGGCGGCGAAGGTCTTGGCGGCATCCACGATCGATTGGCGGGCACCGTAGTTGGCGGCGATGACCAGCTGCATACCGGTATTGTGCTTAGTCCGTTCGACCGCCTCGAGGTAGACCTCACGAGTAGGAGCGGCCAAGCCTTGAATGTTGCCGATTAGGCGGATGCGCACGCCCTTTTCGTCCATAGCGTCGATCTCCTCGCGCATGGTCTTGGCGAAGAGGCGCATCAAGCTATCCACCTCCTGCTTGGGGCGGGCCCAGTTCTCGGTGGAGAAGGAATAGATGGTCAGGTAGCTGACGCCGAGGTCGTTGGCCTCCTCGATCAGGTCGTGCACGGCTTTGACCCCGGCCTTATGACCGGCCGAACGTGGCTTGCTATGGGCCTTGGCCCAGCGCCCGTTGCCATCCATGATCACCGCGATATGCTGCGGTATGTTCTCCCGATCAAACATGGCAAAATTGTAGCACAGGCAGGAGTGTTTAATCCAAGCTATGCGATTTCGCGTGTTTCTTCAAAGGCTTTTAAAGTCGTCTTGGACGGATCCCTAAAGCTACTGCCACCCCAGCGCCCACATCGTCGCAGACCATGCCGCCAGATAGGCTCTTATTTGTCCTTCTTCGCACCTGGTTTGACCGCACCGGTTAGGGCGCTATCGGGCTTGATTAGCGTGATCCCTGGGTTTTGGTCTGAGTTTGGCTGAAGGTTGCCGTAGCCGTTGTTCTGGGCCCAATTTTGGTTGGTCTGCTGGGCGCCGGGAGCGACGCGCACCCAGATCTGCAGGCCGATCATGAGCACGATAAAAAGAACCACTACCACCGTCAGGACAACTTTATTGCCCTTGGGCGTCGCCTGATACCGCTTGCCCCGCCAATACCAGATCATGCCCCAGATCGGACAGCCGATCAAGACCAGGTTAAAGAACACGATCATGGAGATGTTAAGCGGGGTCCCCGGCGTGGCCATAGCAGGGCCAAGGCCCGGAAAAACAATGAAGATGGCGGCAGCGATCAGAGCCACGACCACGATGGCAGCAGTAATCACCAAGGTAGTGATATGTTGGCGGCGGTCGATCCGACGCCAATAGTGCAGCCAGGTGATCGCCCCGCTGATCACGACCAACGCACAGGTGATCAAGGCGATGATATCAGCAGGAGACATCTTTGTTTGCTTTCTTAGATATTTGGGGACATCCTTCCCTTTGCTCTTTTATCAAGACAAACAAAGCTCGGAACTTTCGGGGACACCTTAAATTACCTCGGAGAGAGTTACATATCCGCAAATCAAAGCTAGGCAATTTAGGCGTCCCCTAGTGGTTGTTTCTAGTCCAGGGTCTTGCTGCTCGGCTTTGCATAGGCGCTCTGGCCATCCTTGATCAGGGACTTAAGCTCATTGTAGTCGGCCCGGGTCACGCTAATGCCGTAGCCGCGCGCGATCTGCACCCACTTACAGGCATAGATATAGCGATAGCCCTGGTTGACCGGCAGCCACTCGGCCGGTCCCTGGTCTGATTTCTGTAGGTTGGCTGAAGCATCGACCGCCACCAGGACGTCGTAGTTGGCATAGTCGTAGCTGCTGTTATCACCGTTCGTCCCCTGGTTGTCGACACCACAGTCGTTGGCGTACTCTTCGCGCTTGTCCTGGCTCCAACTGGCGCCACCGTGGGCGTTGACATAGGCCAGGGGAATGATGTGGTCGATCTGGATGCCGCTTGCCACCTTGCGCCAGCCCTTGCAGGTGAGCCACTGGTTGGCGTAGGGATCGTACCATTTACCAGAAGTGTATTTACCGCCGTCGTCGCTGGCCTTGTGTGCGCTCTGCGAGAGCACGAAATCGCGCACGCTCCAAGCCCCATAGATAGTCGCGAAAGCGCCGTACATCTTGGCCCGGTTGTAAGCTGCCTCACTCGCCGCCGCGACCTTGACCTTGGCTAGCGCCGCCAGCGCCTGCTTCTTCGAAGAGTAAGGGTTAGCCAGGCTGGGCTCGTTCTTAAGAGCGGCGGGGATCTTGCCGGAGCCAGCCTTGGCAGCCGCCTCACTCCCCTTTTGCGCCTGGCCAGAAACAGGCGCGCTTCCTTGGTCGCTGCCTTGCTCAGAACCAGTCGCGCTTGCCGCCGATCCTTGATCAGCCTCGGAGTTCAAATTGTCGCTTGAGGCCGGCTGTGCGGAGCTATCTGCGCTCGTCCCACAGCCCGTGAAGCCCGCAATCCCCGTCAGCAGCAGCAGGACAATTCCGATCGCCAGGAATACCTGCCATTTCTGTACTCTTTTCATCATGCCCCGATTATAGCGCGCACAGGGCGGCTGAGCCTACAGATTACGGAGGCACCCCAGATAGTCCACTCCCAAACGGGGATACTCAAAATTGCCTCGCCCCCTATCGGGGAAAGAAAGTTAGATGGTCATGATCTCGTCTTGCTTCTTGACCAGCACCTGATCGATCTTGGCGACATAGTCGTCGGTCAGCTTCTGAATCTGGGCCTCGGCGCGCTTCTGCTCGTCTTCGGAGAGATCCTCCTCCTTGACCAGGGCGGCGACTTTCTTATTGGCGTCCTTGCGGGTATTGCGCACGCTCACCTTGGCGTCCTCGGCCATCTTCTTAG
>JAISGO010000030.1 GCA_031263025.1 Coriobacteriales bacterium | reverse complement strand
CCGAGAGCTCTTGCGGCTTGTAGGTGGGATAGGAAGACATCGCTAAGATGCCCCCGTCCTCGACGTCGATGCAGATCAGGGCGCCAGCATCGGCATGTTTGTAAAATCCCTGGCGGGTGGTCTTGATCAGGGTCTTGAGGATCTGGTCGGTGCGCTCCTGTAATTCGATGTCGATGGTTAAACAGATGTCATTGCCATTGACGGGATCGACCTGGTCGGCAAGCTGCACCGACTCGCCGTCCGAGGAGACTACATACTTCTGGTAGCCATTGGTACCGGAAAGCAGGCTCTCGTATTGCAGTTCGATACCGTCTTTGCCTACCACGTCGGTGGCTTGATGGAGGAGGTTGCCATTAGCGTCGGTGGCTTTGAGGTCGGCGGCAGTAGGACTTCCGGTATAACCGAGGATATGACAGGCTAAGCTGGCGTGAGGGTAGTGGCGTACCGCACGCACGTCCACGTTGACACCGGAGAAGAGGGTGGGGTGCTCTTTGATGAAGGCCACTTGGCGCACGCTGATATCCTCAGCAAAGACCCGGCTCGCTCCCTGTCCGGTAGTGTCGTCAAGGAGGTTCTTCTTGATCTCGGCTCTGGGAATACCCAAGACCAAGGACAGGCGGTGGATCACCCCGCTGTCACTGGCCAGGGTCTTTGAAGCGGTCAAGACCGTCATAGAGCTGTTGGTAGCCAATACCTTCTTGTTACGATCGAGAATACGCCCACGGGCAGCCGGCAGATTGACCGTTTCGGCCATATTGGCGGCGGCCTTGCCTGCATAATAACTACCTTGGAAGATCTGCAGGCTCCAAAGCTTGACTAAAAGCCCGCCGAAAAGCACCGAGAAGAGACCAGCGAAGATATAGAAACGGCTGCGGTTGGCCTCGGTACCGCGGGCAGCCGCGCTAGTCATGCTGGTCGAACGACTAAGTGAACGTCCTTCCTTGCGTACCTTATCCTCGAGCTGAGCTACGCCGATGTCCCCTCGGATGAAGCGGGTAGTACGGGGCTGGCGGCGACGATGGCGTTTGAGCAGATAGAAACCCAGCCAAACTAAGGCCAGAATCAGGAGCACCGCTGCAAGTGCAAGGAGTAGGGCGAATAGCCAAGCAGGCATCGGAAGTGCTACCTCCGCCCCAAAATAACATCTGAATCGCGCATGAACACCTTCTCAGTATAGCAGACCGACAAAACAGGCTGGCTTCGGCCGCTAGGCCGCAAAAGCGCCACTAACCAGTAGGACGAGCGCGGCCAAGATGCCGAAGATGGACTCGCCGGCAAGCAAGCCTGATGCGACCACCGTGCCACCCTCACGGGCCAGGAAACGAGGGGCGAGCTTCTTCGTCAACCAATGTGCCCCCGCCCCCAGGGCCACGCTTAAACTCATATAGAAAGGCAGATAGACGCCGAGCCCCAAGGTCATTACCGGAGCACCGGCCGCAGCAAGGATCAGCCCGAGCAGGGCCGCGCCTAAAAAGAGCGCTAGATTGGGAATGCCACCGATCATAGTGGCGACTACCCCGGCCTGGGCCGCGATGAAGCTATGTCCGCTGCCGAAACAAGCGCTGCCGTAGACCTGGGTAAGTAAGACGATCACCGCCGCTCCGACCAAGGCTCCGATCAAGCCGCCGATCAATTGTGAACACCACTGGGCACGCGGCGCGATCCCCACTTCTGCACCTAACTTGTAATCATTAAAGACGTCTCCGGTAAGCCCTGCTGCCACCGCCACCACCGCCGCCAACAGCACCGCTTGGAGCTGTCCGAGCTGCCAGATCAGGCCGACGCTCAAGACCACGATTACGGCGAAGACCTCCATCGGGTTCATCCCGGCTTGGCCGGTGGCCTGGGCTGACATCAGGAAGACCAGAAAGACCAAGACCAAGACCATCAAGACGGCCCCTAGCTCAAGCTTGAGGCCAAAGCCAAGCCAAAGTCCGGCAAGGAGCAAGACTAGCGGAATCAATGCAACCAACACGGGCCTGGGTAGTATCTGGGACTGGCCTGCGCTACCTGCCTCCCTCAGGTTGCCGCTGCCCCAGGCAGCGCCCGAACGGCGATGGCGCCAGGCGCCGAGGCGGCGCCTGCAGAACAGATAGAGCATCCGGGCGATGATACCGATGCCCACCCCGATCATCAGGCCAATGCCGAGGCTGGTGGCGACGTCTTTACCCCAGCAGACATCGCAGACCAGGCCCGCTAGGCCGCCTCCCAGCCAGACCAGGGCAGCTGTCGGTGCGATCAGAAAACCCATGGCCAAGCTCATCGGCGAGGCATAGATGCCAAAAAGGGCATTGGGCACTTTGATACCGAAGTTAATGACGCTGGGGATCAGGCCCAAGCCGTCACGCAGGAAGGCGAAGAGGGCGGCAAAGGCAGCCGAGCCAAAGAGCAGATGGGCCTTATGACCACCCTCATCGCCAGCGCGTAGGGTGCGGGCGGCACCAAGCCCGATCGGATAGGGCAGCTTGGAGCGTTCAATGAAATAGCCCCGGTACAAAGCACAGGCTAGCGCCCCGAGCATGACCCCGACGATAGCGCACAAGGAGACAGTCGCGAAGCTCGGTGTTTTCAGGCCGAGGATATAGAGCGCCGGCACCGTGAAAGCGAGACCACCGGCCACCATCGAAGCTGAGGTTACGATAGTAGTGGAGACGCCCGCCTCCTCGATACTAGCGCCGCGCGCGCGGCGGCGCTTGCCCAGGGCCTTGAGTAGGAAAAGCACCAAAAGCACCGCGAAGAAGATCGGCCAGGGCAAAGCTCCTAGTTTAAGTGCGATATAGACAGAAGATGCAGAGATGACGAGTGCACAGATAGCACCGATCACAACACCGCGCAAGGTGAAATTTTGCATACAAAAAGTATAGCGGAAAAGCCGACCGCTACCAGTTTGGCCAACTTAACTGGGCTTATTCTTCCTCAATCACGTCGAACTGGGAATTGTAGAGGTCGGCGTAGAATCCGCCCTTAGCCAAAAGCCCCTCGTGTGTCCCCTGCTCGACGATGTCGCCATGGCTCATCACCAAGATCAAGTCGGCGTTCTTGATGGTAGAGAGGCGATGGGCGATGATGAATGAGGTGCGCCCGCGCATCAGGTTGTCCATCGCGGTCTGAATCAGGAGCTCAGTGCGAGTGTCGACCGAGGAAGTGGCTTCATCCAAGATCAGGATCTTGGGATCGTGCAGAACCGCACGCGCGATGGTGAGGAGTTGTTTTTGGCCTTGGGAGATATTAGAGGCCTCCTCGTTGATCTCAAGGTTGTAGCCCTCAGGTAAAGTCGAGATGAAATGGTCAGCCTGGGCCACGCGTGCGGCCTGGCGGACTTCTTCATCACTAGCGTCGAGCTTGCCATAGCGGATATTGTCGGCAATGCTGCCATTGTAGAGCCAGGTGTCCTGTAAGACCATCCCGAATTGGTCACGCAGGTCGTTGCGGCCGTATTCGCGTAAGTCATGGTCGCCGAGCTTAATCGAGCCCGAGTTGACGTCGTAGAAGCGCATCAGCAGCTTGACCATAGTGGTCTTGCCGGCGCCGGTGGGCCCGACAATGGCGATCTTTTGGCCGGGCTCAGCCTTGGCCGAGAAGTCCTTGATGATCACCTTGTCGTCAGTATAGCCAAAACGGACATGGTCGAAACTGACCGAGGCCGGCGCTAAGGCGGCATCGGCACGCTCGGCTTCGGGCAGCTCTGGGATACCCTCTGGTTCGGCCAGGAAATTGAAGATGCGTTCAGCCGCCGCCATGGTCTGCTGCAAGACATTGGAGATCTGGGCGACCTGGGTGACCGGCTGTTGGAACTGCTGCATGTATTGGATGAAAGCCTGGATATCACCGACCGTGATACTGCCTTGGATCGCCAGCCAACCACCGAGCACCGCCGAGGCGGCATAGCCGATGTTTGAGACCAGCTTGAGCATCGGCATCATGATCGAGGAGAGGAACATCGACTTCCAGCCAGCTTTATAGAGCTCATCGTTGGAGTATTTGAATTCAGCGGCAGTGCGTCCCTCGGCGTTGAAGGCCTTGATGATATTGTGGGCGCCGTAGTTTTCCTCTACGATGCCATTGACCTCGCCGAGGTAGTCCTGCTGGCGGGTGAAATGCTTCTGCGAATGGGAGACGATGAAGACGATCACTAACACGAACAAGGGCAAGCAGACGATCGCGATCAGGGTCATCAGCCAAGAGATGGTCAACATCATCACGATGATGCCGATCAAAGTGGTGGTCGAGGTGATGATCTGGGTGACCGAGGTCGAGAAAGACTGCTGGATGGCATCGACATCATTGGTGATATGGCTCATCACGTCGCCCGATGAGTGGGTATCATAGAAAGCGAAAGGCAGCCGCATGATCTTCTCGTCTATATCCTGACGTAGGCGATAGGAGAGCTTATTGGCCACCTTGGACATGATGAAGCCCTGGACAAACTGTAATACAGCACTGATCGCATAGAGGCCGAGCACCGTCAAAAGGATCGTCGCGATAGCGCCGAAATCAGGCCCATCGCCAGAGCCAGTGATCTGGTTCATGATCCCGGTGAAAAGGGTGGTGGTGGCGTTGCCAAGGATCTTGGGGCCGAGGATATTGAAAACGGTGGCGCCCACCGCGAAGAACATCACCACCACTACGGCGACCTTATAGGCACCGAGGTAATGCAGGAGTTTGCGCAAGGTGCCTTTGAAGTCCTTGGCCTTCTCCCCGCGCATCATACGCCCGGCTGGGCCGCCGTGATGCCGTCTGCGCCCGTTGCGGCCCTGCCCGCTACCAGCCCCGAAACGCAGTTTTGGAGCGATACTGGCTGCGTCGTCAACGCTAACCGTCCCAAGCTCCTGATTCGGCTCACTTTCCGGGGTCAAGTTCTCGATGCGCTCATCAGCCATTATTCGTCCACCCCCTTCGTGCTTTCTTCAAGCTCTTCGGAGGAAAGCTGGGAGGCGGCGATCTCGTGGTACTCAGGACAGTCACGCACAAGCTGGACGTGGGTGCCCTTGCCGACGATACGGCCATTGTCGATTACGATGATCTGGTCGGCGTCCATGATGGTTGAGACCCGCTGCGCCACGATCAAGAGGGTGGTGCCCTGGGCATAATCGCGCAAGGCGTGACGCAGAGTCGCGTCGGTCTTCATGTCGAGGGCGCTGAATGAATCGTCAAAGAGTAGGATGTCCGGCTTCACCGCCAGCGCGCGAGCGATCGAGAGGCGCTGTTTCTGGCCGCCAGAGACGTTGGCGCCGCCTTGGGATAGTTCGAAATCATAGCCGCCTTCCAGGCCTTTGATGAATTCACTGGCCTGGGAGACCTCAGCAAGTTTTTTGACCTCAGCATCGGAGAGTTGATCTTCGCCATAGGCGATGTTCTCGGCGATGGTGCCCGCCATCAAGACGGACTTTTGCGGCACGTAGCCGATGCGGGCCCGCAGGTCGTGCTGGGCAACCTCACGCACGTCAACTCCCTCGACCAAGACTGCTCCCGCGCTGACGTCATAGAAGCGGGGGATCAAGTTAAGGACGGTGGATTTACCGGATCCGGTCGCGCCAATGAAAGCTGTGGTCTTGCCGGAGGGCGCCAGGAAGGAGATGTCCTCAAGGGCCTTGCCCTCGGCCCCCTCATAGGCGAAGCTGACCGCCCGAAACTCGACTTCGCCTTTATGGGCCTGGTCGAAGTCCTGCGGATGCTCTGGGTCATTGATCATCAACTTGGTATCCAGCACCTCGCCGATACGACCGGCCGAGACGACAGCACGGGGCGCGAAGATGAAGCCCATCGCGATGAACATGAAGCCCATCACCACTTGCATGGCATACTGCAAGTAGGCCATCATATCGCCGACCTGCATCTGCGAAGCCGCCACCTGTTTGGCACCGATCCAGATGATCAGGACCGAGATGCCGTTCATCGCGAGCATCATGATCGGCATTAGGAAGACGAAGGAGCGTTGCACGAAGAGGTTGGTTTTGTAAACATCGCGGTTGGCCCGTTTGAAATGGTCGGTCTCGAATTTCTGGCGGCCGAAAGCGCGAATCACCATCAAGCCACCGAGGGCCTCACGGGCAACGCGGTTGAGCTTATCGTAGAGATTCTGGATGATACGGAACTTGGGCATCACCACGATCATCAAGGTGATCAAGACCCCAATGATGAAGAGCACCGCCACCCCGATAATCCAAGCCATACTGACAGACTTGGTGACGGCCATGATAAAGGCGCCGATCCCGAGGATGGGCGCATAGAAGAACATACGGATGCCCATGGCGACGAAGTATTGGATCTGCATCACGTCATTGGTCGAACGGGTGATCAAAGAAGCAGTAGAGAAGCGGTCGAACTCGGTATTGGAGAAGCCCTCCACCTTGTCGTAGATATCCCGGCGCATGTCACGGGCCATGCCAGTGCCGATCCGGGCCGAGAGGAGGCCGACCAAGACGGTGCAGAGGCCAGAACCCAAAGTCGCGAAGAGCATCAAGAGCCCCTCGAAGAGAATGTAGGAGAGCTCCATCGTAGTCATGTCCATACCGAGGTCTTTATAGAAGACCTTGGTGAAGCTCGTCCCGGAGGCAGTCCGGGTGGCCGGAGCCACGGTCTGGGCCTGGCTGAAGGCGGTATCGAAATAGGACTGGGGCAGGAGCTTGAGGATATGCTCCATGCTGTACATCTTGGACATGTCGATGGTCGTGATGTCCGTATTGCCATCATCGGAGTTGAAGCCGCCCACGCTATCCGACTGGAAGCTGGAGAAGTCAACCGTGGTCATCCAGGACAATCCCGCCTTATCTAGGATCTCACTGGGAATCTTTTTGATTGTATCAGAGGAGATTGTCTTGGTGTCGGAATTATTGAGATTAAAGCTCTTCAACCATTCAAGATCGCTCTTCTTCAGGATACTATCGGGGATCTTATTGATCAATTTGCTCGACACCTTGGTGTTCTTGTCGCTCATGGCGGCAAAATCACTCAACCAGGTGAGTTTGGCCTGCTTCAGGATGCTTGAGGGAATCCCCTTGATCAGTTTGCTTGAGACCTTACCCGAGCCCGAGGATATGCTGGCGAAATCCCTCAGCCAGAGCAGGTTGGCCTGGCGCAGGATGCTGGTCGGGATCTGGTCGATGGTCTCAGCCGAGACCTTGCCCGAGCCCGAGGACATGCTGGCGAAATCCTTCAGCCAGAGCAGGTTGGCCTTAGCCAAGACGCTGTGGGGGATCTCATCGAGCAACTTGGAGGTGGCGCTCATGCTGCCGCTGGCCATGTTGCCCAGGTCTGAGAGCCAGAGCAGACCGGCCTTCTTCAAGACTGCGCGGGGTATGGCCTTGAGCATCTTCTGCATGCTGGCACTGTCCCCACTTTTAGTACTGCCACTGAGGGCAGCCATCTGCTTCTTCATCTTGGCCGCGACCTGTTTAGTCGCGGCAGCAGTAACCTGTTTGACCGCTGCCGCAGTAGCCGCTTTGACGGCATCGGCCTGGCTCATACCCTGGGCCATGTACTGGGGTACTAGGGTCGGAACCAGTTTTGGCACCTTGGCCTTGACGATCTTCGTGATCGCTGCCTTGGCCTGGGCCTGTTCGTAGGCAGCGAGTGGCTTCTTAAGGTGTGCGCTGACATAATCGGCAAGGGGTTTCTTGAGATGGCTGGAGATGTAGTCACTCATCGGCTTCTTGATATGGGAGCTGATATAGTCGCTTAAGGGCTGCTTGATGTGGTCGGAGATATAGTCGCTCATCGGCTGCTTGATGTGGTCAGATATGTAGTCACTCATCGGCTTCTTGATGGCATCGCTAATCGGGTCGCCGATCAATTTCTTCAGCTTACCTTGGTCATTGGCGTCCTTGACCTCGCCGAAGAGTTTGATCATGCCCCAGACCCCGCTCCCGAAAGCGTCGTTCAGCTGGTCTTGGGCGGCATTATCGAAAGTTGTCGGAGGATTCGCGGTCTGATCAAGGCGCAGCCAGACCGGCGCGCTCAGGCTGGCTGGATAGGCATCTTTGACGGGCTTGCCGCTGACATCACTTTGTTCGGAGTCGGTCAGGACATAGTCGGCTTGCATCACTTGGTTTTGCGCGGGCGTCATGAAAGTCGCGATGAATTGCATATCATCCTGGGTGATGGCTTTAGGGGCTTTGTCTTGGACGCCGCCCTGCTGGATACCGACATTGACGATGTCGCTCATCAGGTTGGGTAAATTGAGGTCGCAAAAAGCTTGGCCGAAGAGCAGGACGATGCAGGCTAACAGAACCAAGCAGTAGGGCTTGAGATAGTGGATGATCTTGCCCAACTCAATCGCCTGCCTTGGGCTGGGTGCGCATCTGGTCGATGGTGTCTAGGAACTGGTTGATCAACTCGATCATCTGACGGGTGCGGTCCTCGCCGAAACGCAGGATCAGATCACGGAAGAAACGTTGGTGTTGTTCGGCCACTTCACGCAAACGAGCCTGACCGGCGGCAGTGACGATGATGTCCCGGTAACGGCGGTCGATCTTAGAGGTGCTACGGGAAATCAGGCCTTGGTCTTCAAGGGCACAGAGCTTCTGGGAGACGGCCGCCTTGGAGAGCCAAAAGCGCTCGGCCAGGTCTTGGTCAGAACGTCCCTTTGAAGCCAGCTCAACCTGCTCACCTTGACGGTCAGAAAGATAACGGAGGATCGCATAGTCAATGAAAGGGCGCGTGCCCACCTCACCTCCGCCCACCGCATGGCGTAAGCGCCTATGGGGATGGATGGTACGGATACGCACCATGGTCAGGCCGAACTCATGTGCCAGGGTTTCTAGGTTGTGTGTCAGGATCTCAGTCATCGCGTGTGTCAGAATAATCGTTAAGTACTTAATTATAAAGTACTTAACTAATTTGTCAAGCCACATCGTTAATCAAGCGGAACGCCGAAAAAAACCTGGCAGGCAGCGCCTTAGGAGCTAGCGGCTGGCTCCGGTCACCCCTGTGTCTTAGGCGAGGTAAGCCGGCACCTGGAAACGTAAACCGGTCTGGCCCATAGTGAGTCCGAAGTAACGGTAGGCTGTGGCCATGGTCGCGCCAATGTCGGTCGACCATGAGCTGCCGGTGGCGTAGCCATGGCTGTTCTCGCCTAGGCTGGCCACTTCCCCGGGATTGAAACGCATCTTATAGAGGGTATTTTGGGGGTCATTGCCGTTAGTCGCACAGGGAGCACGCTGGATATACCACTTCGCGATCCAGGCGATGCCGCCGACCAGGGCCTTATAGGGGCTGTTCCAACCGTTTTGCACCGCCAAGGAGCGACCGCCGGAAAGCGGGCTGGAATCAATCGCGCCGATGCCGAAGAAATTGTAATAGGTGCCCTTAGGATAGACTTTGGCCGCGCTGCCGCTACCGACCTTGGTCTTACCATCATAGGCATAGCCCTTGGCTAAAGTCGAGGTGCCCCAGCCGCTTTCCAAGGCGGCATGGGCCAAGATGTAGACTTCATTGACCTTTGAGGCCTTGGCTGCGTCGACGATAGCCTGGCCAAGGCCGCGCATAGTCGAGCTGGATTTGGTCTTGGTAGCTAGATAGCTGTTCAACTTGGCAGCGCTGACCAGACCGCTGTAGCCGTCGCTCAAGACCGCGAATTGGTAATAACCGCTTTGGTTGAACTGATAATTGGCAGGATTGGCGGCACTTGAGGCAGTCTTGCCATTAGCGGCACACAAGGCGGACAAGCTGATCGGGTAGCTCTGCACCGAGATCCGATTCATGCCCAAACGGCTTTGCAGGGCGCTTATCGTAGACGCGGCAATCAAGCTGCTCGGACCAGCTACGTTCAGCTGTTTGATGTGGGGATAGGCATATTTGGCCAGAGTATCGGCGACCCCGCTAGCAGAATACTTGCTGACCAGCACCACTGGCGCCCCCAAGCGACCTTGTAGGGCGCCGATTGACCAGAGTGCGCCTTTACCTGAGCCAAGGGCCAGGGCCACCTTGTTCCAACCGATACCCTTAAAACCCGCCGCGTAGCGTGAAAACAGGGCGGAGTCAAGGTAACGGCTGCCGCCACTGAAGCGTTTGACCTTGCCATAGCGGTCAAACAGGCGGCTGACCGAGGATTTGACTTGGCTATTCGAACCCAGCAGGAGGTTCAGCTTCTTGAAATAACCTTTCTTAGCGAAGGCCTTGAGATAGGTCTTGCTTTTGGCAGGGAGGTCGCCCCCGGATTTAGTGTAGACAAGGGGGGCGCGCTGGCGATAGGCGAAAGGCGCCAAGGCGACGGCCTCGGCGTAGTTAGTGCCGTTCGCGACCAAAGTATAGGAACGGCTCCAATAGGAATGGTCGACACCATAGGCGAAGAGTGCCCAGGCGTTACCGTAGCGGTCGTTGGGGTATTTGCTGTAGCGCCCACTGTCCGGCGAGATCCGCGTGACCCGCTTCACCCCCGCCAGCGCTGCTATCTTCTTTTGCACTGACTTGGTGATTTGACTGTACCTGGCAAAAACCACCACCTTGCTCACCTTGAGAGCGTTAAGGCTTTGGGCGGTCGCGCTGGAGAGCTTGCCCTTGCCACTGGTAAGTACCGGGCAGGAGAGTTTGCCCGCCAGAGCACTCGCGGCAATCGTATCATAGCCGGCGCCGGTATGGCAGATGATGGCGTAGGTCGACGACGTCCAGCCGTAGCCTGCCATCAAAGCAGCCGCTTGCGACTCTGAGCTGGAATTGAAAGTCTGCACTACACCCACGGTATCGGCAAAAGCCGAAGTCCTGGCAGAGGCACCCGGGAGAAGCATCCAAGGTAAGAAGAAGAGGCCGGCCGCTATAAGGACAGCCAGAGACAGGCTCAGCAAAGAACCCATCACTGAGGCAACCACCCTTCGCGGGACAAGACGGCGACACTGGGGAGATGTCAGCATGTCGGAACCTGCAATCACCGCTACCTTCTTCGTTTAGGCAACATTCGGTACAGATTATACACTAAAATAGCGCCTGTTGCGTTTTTTAGAAAGGACTATCCGATGGCAGAAACCACTTTCGAAACTGTCAAGAAAGTACTGGTCGATGGGCTCAGCGTAGACGAGAGCGCAGTGACCCCAGAGGCCTCTTTGACCGAGGATCTCGGCGCCGACTCACTCGACGCAGTCGAGATGATCATGTCCCTCGAAGAGGAACTTGGCATCGAGATCCCGACCGAGAAGGCCGAAAGCGTGAAGACCGTTCAAGATATGGTCGACTTGGTCGATTCGATTAAGAAATAATGACCGATAGCACTGAACAACTCATTGATCTACTCGGCGCTAAACTCGAAAGCTACCGCCTAGATGAGATCGAATACGAGGACGAGGCGCAACATCTTGTCCTCAAGCGCCACCTCGTATCTGAGGGGGGGCCCAAGTCGGCTGCCGTCCCGGCTGCTCCTGTGACCAGCACGGCTACAGCACCAGGGGCGACACCGCCCACTCTTTCAGACCCTGACCTGATCCAGGTCAGGGCGCCGCTTCTAGGTATCGCCTATCGCTCCAAGGATCCTGACTCGCCCGCTTTCGCACAGGTCGGCGACCAGGTCAAAGCAGGCGATACCCTCTGTCTGGTCGAAGCGATGAAAGTCTTCAATGAGATCTGCGCGCCAGCCGACGGCACCGTTCAGTCCATAGATTTTCAAAATGGACAGATGGTCGAATATGACCAGGTCTTGATTACTCTCAAATAAGCATGCTCAAACGTATCCTCATCGCGAACCGGGGCGAGATCGCCGCTCGCATCATCCGTAGCTGCCTGGAGATGAACATCGAGACCGTCGCTGTCTTTTCCGCAGCCGACCGCGGCGCCCTCTTCACGACCCTGGCCACCCAGGCAGTCTGCATCGGCGCGGCTCCGACCGGGGCCTCTTATCTCAACCAAGACGCCATCTTGGAGGCAGCCCGCCTGACTGGCGCCGACGCCATCCATCCGGGCTTCGGCTTCCTCTCGGAAAACGCCGACTTCGCAAGACGGGTACAGGAAGCTGGACTTACTTGGATCGGCCCCACGCCTGAGGTAATCGAGCAGCTGGGCGATAAGAACACCGCCAAGCGCATCATGCGCGAGCACCTTGTGCCCTGTGTACCAGGTTCGGATGGTCTGCTTAACAGCCCCGAGGAAGCTATCAAGCTCGCCGAAGAGGCCGGCTATCCGGTTCTACTCAAAGCCACCGCCGGCGGTGGCGGCAAAGGCATGCGCGAAGTGGCCGGCCCTGATGAGCTACCCGAGGCCTATGCCTCAGCCGCGGCTGAGGCTAAGGCCGCTTTCGGCAACGGCGACCTCTACTTGGAAAAACTGATCGTCAATCCCCGCCACATCGAAGTCCAGATCCTGGGCGACGAACAGGGCCATATCGTACATCTCGGCACCCGTGACTGCACCCTGCAGCGCAACCACCAGAAGCTCGTCGAGGAGGCTCCGGCCATCTACCTAGCCAAGACCGATCGGATGCGCCTTGAGCAAGCCGCAGTCAAGGCGGCTGAAGCGGTCGGCTATAGCAACGCTGGCACCGTGGAATTCGTGGTCTCAGGTTCTGATTTCTATTTCATCGAGATGAACACCCGTATCCAAGTCGAGCATCCGGTCACCGAGATGCTCACCGGAGTGAACATCGTACGCGAGCAGATCCGTATCGCTTCGGGTATGCCGCTTGACTTCAGCCAAGACGAGGTGCAGTTCCTCGGCCACGCCATCGAATGCCGGATCAACGCCGAGGATCCCACCCATGGCTTTAACCCTAGTCCGGGCACCATCGAGAACCTGCTTCTCCCCAGCGGCTTCGGCGTGCGAGTAGACAGCGTGTTGCATCAGGGCTACCAGGTCTCCCCTTTCTACGACTCGATGATCGCCAAGATCATCGTACATGGCCGCAGCCGCAACGAGGCGATCGCCCGGATGCGCCGGGTCCTAGCCGAGACCGTGATCGACGGGGTCAAGACCACCATGCCGCTTGACTACATGTTGATGTACAACGCCGACTACATCGCCAACCGCATTGATACTGGTTTTATCGGGCGCAATCTCGATCTGTTACTGCGCCCCTGGGGCGACTCCCCGACTCTGTAAGGCCGCTATTCGGCCTTACAACACTTTTCTCGCTATATCAAAGAAATGTTTCATTTGATAAACGCACTGTATCAAATGCCGTTACTGCCAGGGGCTCGAATGCGAGTTCTGCAGCCGCGCACAGACTGCAAAAACAGTGCAGGCATTTGCGGCGAAGCCTGTCTGAGCAGGCGAGCCCCTGGCAGTAACGGCATTTGACGCACTCAGGGCGCAATCAACGCGCCTTGAACAAGCGTTTTAGAGCAAGGTCAGGAAATGTTCTACCGGGAGCGCAGACTGGCTTTGCTGGAAGGCGTTGCTACAGTTGGCACAGGCGCAGAGCACTTGTTCGGCACCGCTTTGGGTAAACTCAGCAAGACGTTGGTCGGTACGGGAGAAGGCGAGCTTGGCGTCGTAGACCGCGCAGAGACCGCCGAGGCCGCAACAACGGCTATCCAAACCTTGGTGGACGAGGTCTACTAATTCGCAATCAGCGAAGATCTGGCGCAGGGGCTTAGCGAAAAGGGCGCGCCGGCGGTCAGGGCAAGAATCATGAAAGGTCAACTTAAGCTGCGGCCCTTGATAACGGATACCGGCGTCCAGCAGGGCCTGAGGCAGGCTGGTCAGACGCGGCGAGGCGAAGACGAACTGGTCAAGGGCGAACATACAGTTGGGGCAACCGACGATGAGCTCATCATAAGCCTCTAGCTGTCCGAGGACTTTCTGCCGATAGTCTTTGAGCCGTGCGCGCAAACCAGCGCTCTCAAGCGGGTTGCCACAGCAATGCAGGGTTAAGGCCGGCCCGCCGAGCAGTTCCACCGCTTTCTCGACCAGCTCCGGATAGAAGGTCGCCAGAGTACAGCCGGGCCAGAAGAGACGCCTTCCACAGGGCTGCTCTGTCAAGGGATTGGCCTGCTCACGACGGGTACGGCGGAAGAAATCATCCGATCCGTCCACTTGATAATCCGAGAACCACTCCGGATGGGGGTCGGCCGCCCTAAGCAGGCGCACCGCCCGCGGGTAGTCAAGCTCACGTGGACAATGCGCAGTGCAGCGCCCACAGAGCGAACAGCTATAGACGTGTGCCTGGTCCTTATGGATGATCAGGCTGCGCAGGCTATGCTCAGGCAGGCCTTCATATGCCTGAACCTTTGAACAAAGGCCGCAGTCGATACACTGCTCGGCTGCATATGTCAGGTAGTCGCGCACTCCCCCATCGTAGCAGGTATGGGCTATTCGTGGGTCTTAAGGGTATAGCCCTGGCCGAGTTCAGCTTGTTCTTTCTGCATCTTGGTCAAGCGCTTGAACTCCCGCCACATCATCAGCACCGAAGTGATCACCGCGAGGATATCAGCCGTCGGATAGGCCAAATTGACGGCGTCAAGCGGCGTGATATGGAACCCGAATGGCATAAAGGCGAATACGCTTTGGAGAAAGGGCAACAAGAGGATCAAAGGAATCAGGTAGAGCAACTGCCGGGTTAAGGAGAGGAACATCGACTTGAGCGGGCTACCCACCGACTGGAAGAAGTTAGCGCCGAGTATCTGGATGCCCAGGATAGGCAAGAAGAAGGCCTGCACCTGGAGGACGTACATGCAGTAATCACCCGCCGCGGTGCCCGGCGCTAAGCCGAAGAGCGAAGCAATCGGGCCGGGGAAGAGGTGCACCAGGAGCCAGAAGAAGAGGCCGATCGCGAAAGTCCAACAAAAGCCCAAGAGGAAGGTACGCTTGACCCGATGGTAGAGTTTTGCGCCGTAGTTATAACCGATCAGCGGCTGCACTGCCATCGCCACCCCCAGAAGCGGGAAGAAGGAGACCATGATCACCTTGACCGCGACGCCGACCGAAGCCTGGGCGGCGGTGGCGCCAATACCGGCGACGCCGAGGAAGGCCATCGCGCCGTAGATGGCGAGCTGGTTGTTGAGCACGAGGTTGATGATCGAGTTGGCGATCTGCAAGACGAAGGTCGCGACGCCCAGGGCGGTGATGTTCTTCAGGAAGCGGCCGACCGGCGGCAGGATATAGTGCAGGTGTAACTTAAAAGGTGCCTTCTTGGAGAAGATGAAGTAATAAAGCACCAAGACCGCCGAGACGCCCTGGCCGATGATGGTGGCGGTGGCCGAGCCGGCCACGCCCATATGCAACACGATCACGAAGAGGAAGTTGAGTATGATGCAAGTGATGCTGCCGGCAAGCATGGTCCAGAGGGCGCGCTTGGGAGCGCCGGCGGTGCGGATGAAGTTGCTGAAGCCCATCCCAAAGAACTGCAGGATGAAGCCGGCGGAGATGATATGGATGAAGATATGCGGATCGTGTAAGGCGACATTGGTGTTGGTCGCGGAAGGCGTCCACAGGCTAGGATCGGCGCCGCTGATCGAAAGTAACGGTCCCATCAATATATTAACTAAAATGGTCGCCACGATGGCACCGACCACTACCATGAAGCAGGCTTGGCCGAGGGCGTGTTCGGCCTCGTCGCGCTTGCCTTCACCCAAGCGTAAGGCTACGAGCGCGTTGCCACCGGCACCGATCATGGCGGAGATGGCGATGGAGAGGAGCATGATCGGCATCGAGACGGTGGCGACGGCTTGGCCCATCTCGCCCACTCCGAGCCCCATGAAGACGCCGTCGATGATATTGTAAAGGCCGTTGACCAGCATCGCCACGATCGAGGGAATGGCGAACTCCAGGATCAACTTGCCTAACTTAGCAGTGCCGAGCCGGTTGACTTGTTCCGGCTCGGCACTTTGCTCGTCTGAGGTAGATACGGTGGTTGGTTCTGTCTTGCTTAGTTCTTCTGTTTTGCTCATCAGTACTTTCTTATCTCATATTCCCGCTCAGCTATCTTATTGTAGCACAAAGCGCTTTCCCCACTAATTGGGTTATATAATATATATTGATACTTGAATACTAACACTTATGGCTAGACACACGCCAGCATCCGGCTGAAAGCAGCTGAAGTGACGATTCCACCGCCGAGAACATAGTCGCCTGCATAGAACACGACGGATTGACCAGGGCTGATCCCATATTGTCCCTCGCTGAAGCGCGCTCTTAGGGAAGTAGGGCCGACTTCCAAAGCTTCGACTGGCACCGGATGTTGGCGATAGCGGTATTTGACAGTGAGATTGATCTGAGAGAGATCAATGAGG
>JAISGO010000014.1 GCA_031263025.1 Coriobacteriales bacterium | reverse complement strand
GACCTACCTGAGCGCGATCTTTCCGGAATTCTCTGGCTGCGGGTACGGCACGGTGGCTCGTTGCCTGGACATCAAGATCGCGGAAGAACTCGGAGCTGTCACTCTCGAGACCACCTTCTCGTCGAATAACCCTGCCGTAGCCTCCATCTTTATGAAACTCGGCTATCGCCTGAAAGCGACGAGTTATATCTTCGTTAAACACTGCTGGGGAACCGTTGACGGCTCCGGACAGAAGAGGTAAGGGGGGAGACACTCTAAGATGTATAAACACGGACTGCATAGTAAAAATGAGGCAAATCACTCGTCTGAATTTTCTATCATCTTGGCGAACCTCTGCTACGTTTTAGTGCTTGCTGGGTTAGCCGTGCTGCTCTACCACTTATTCTACGGGCAGGTATTCTACAATAATGTTTCCAAGCGTTTTCCAAGCGATACCCCGTTTTATGTCCTTGGCAAGGACCAGACGCCGCGGTTGATAAGTTGGCTACTTCCTTTGTTGTATCAAGGGGGTTCCGGTGCGCCGAGAATCGCTGTCGTCCTCACTGCTTTCGTATTGTTGACTTGTGTTGGGGTACGCCTCCTTGTGCGGGAGCTCTTGAATAAGGATACCGCACATGCCATGAAAGCTAAAGACGTTTGGCTCGAAGTCACCTTCTCTCTTATCCCACTTTTCATGGCTTCGATCTACCTACCGGTCATCTATCCGTATTTTTATTCCGTTGCCTGGTCGGGTTACCCCTTGCACAGTCCGACCTATCTCTTAATGGTCTTAGCCGGGGTGTTCACTATTTGGCTGTTCTTGAAGATCTATCGACTTTACTTCAATGCTTCCGCGCGTCGTTTGCTACCTTATTATATCGGCCTTGCCTTTACCTTGTTGATCAGTGCAGCTGCAAAGCCGAACTTCAGCATGGTATTTCTGCCAATGCTGCTCATCGTGGCGCTTTATCAGATTTTCTTCGGTCACGTTAACCTCTCTCGAGGTAAACGTTTTTACCGGTCCTTGCCTTTCATACTGGTCGTCCTGCCAACCCTTGCGTACTATCTTTTACTTGCCCTTTCCCTGCGAGGCACTGTTTCCGGACAGATGGCCTTTGGTATTTCCGGGTTGTTCTTCACCGGCAATGTCTTCTTGAAAATCGTCCTCGCTCTTGTTTTTCCCCTGGTCGTTTCCGTGCTCCACTTCCGCCAGATCCGACACGAGATGCCTTTCTTCTTGACTTGGGGTATGTTCATCGTCGGTTGTGTCATTTTCCTCTGTTTCTATCAAACAGGGCCACAGTATGACTCTAGGAACTTTGAATGGGGTCTGCTTTGTGGATTGGTATTCGTCAATGTCTACAATGTGTCTTTACTGATCAAAGATTGGAAAAAAATCGGTCCTGAGCATCAAATAAGCTTGGCAAAACCCATTCTAGAAACCGTTCTACTTGCTTTCCATCTTGTTTGCGGGCTGGCTTGGTTCTGGATTTACCTACATGGCGGTCCGGGATGGTCGGTCTGAGGACGATGTCAACTCTTCGTAGATCAATAATGACAGACACGAAGAAAGCAAGTAATACCAAAGAAAGTGATTTGTTCATTTATGAGCGCGCATAGGTACTGATAACGATGATTGGCCTAACGTGGTTGATTTACTGCACAATCTGAGAAAAGGAGGTCGGAAAAACAAATGAACAGCATAGTCTTTCTTCTCAGCAATCCAACCATACCGCATGTCATGCATTTCGGAATGGTGCCCGCCGCCTCTGCGCTCTATCGATGAACGGAGCTACTGTCAGACTTAATGCACAACTTGTGCATTAACTTTGGCAATTCAGCATAGCAAAAAGATTGATACTCTCACGCTTATTCAATAATCTATATCGCTTTTTGTATTATAATTACAAAAAGAGATATGTCCATTTGTTTAAGCGCGACAATGGGCCTGGCTGAGAAGGGAGACGCCGTGTTGCAGCGTAAGGCCATGGAGCAGCTGATAAACTGGCACGCGACCAAGCATTACCGTGCCTTGCTCGTAAGCGGCGCCCGTCAAGTCGGCAAAACCTACCTGATAGAGCAATTCGCCCATGCCCACTATGAACATTTCATAGAGATCAACCTCCTTGACGAACCTGAGGCCCGTGAAGCTTTCAATGTGGCGACCTCTTCGAGCGATTTATTCATGCGGCTCAGCGGCTACGTTGGTGCAGAGCTCGTCCCTGACGAGACCTTGATCTTTATCGATGAAGTACAAGAAAGCAAGGAGGTCGTCACCTTCATTAAATTCTTAGTCCAACGTGACGATTTCGATTACATCCTCTCTGGCTCGCTGCTCGGCGTGGAGCTTAAGAACATCAAGTCGGTACCCGTGGGCTATCTTGACATGGTTAGCATGTACCCCTTGGACTTTGAGGAATATACTTGGGCCAACGGCATAACGGCAGCACATTGGACGCTCCTCAAGGATGCCTTCGCAAGCAGGACGCCGGTACCTGACTACCTACATAAGCGTATGCTACAGCTTTACCATCAGTACCTCCTGGTGGGAGGTATGCCCGATGCCGTGAATGCATTTTTGGACAGCCAGAACATCCAAGCGGTGCGTAAGGTGCAAAACGTTATCATCTCCCAATACCGGGCCGACGCGGCAAAGTACAATCCTCAAAACCAAATCGCCTTGAACCGCATCTATGACCTCATACCGAGTGAGCTGAACAATCAGAACAAACGCTTCGTCTTCAGTAACATCGAGAAGAACGGGCGCTTGAGCCGCTTCGAGAACGACTTCCTCTGGCTGGTGGAGGCCGGCATCGCATTGTCCGTCTACAACGTTAAAGACCTGCGCTATCCCTTGATGCTCAACATGGATTCGACTTTATTCAAGCTGTTCTTGTCTGATGTCGGCCTACTCACCCATTCGATAGGGGTGAACGCCACACGCGAGATGCTGGCTGGGCGTACTGACGTCAACTTCGGTTCCCTTTACGAGAACGCTGTCGCTCAGGAACTGCATGCACACGGTTTCGCACCATATTATTTCAAGAACAAACACCTAGGCGAGCTGGATTTCGTTGTAGAGATCGATGATCGAATAGTACCGGTGGAAGTCAAATCCGGCAAGGACTACACACGCCATAGCGCTTTGAACAATGCGCTCCACGGCGAGGGCCACTCAATCGAACAAGCCTACGTGCTTTGCGAGGGGGAGCTGCGGGCGGTAGGGGCCGTTACTTATCTTCCGATCTACATGGTCTCCCTCTTGCAAAACGGGAAATCGTCATAGAAATAATCTCAGTTTATCTGCGGAGGTGCCGAGTCTCGATTTGATGCAAGCTAGGTTTCGTTATTCGAACGTTTATTTTATCATCGTATGAATATATAAATATGTGCAGACGAAACGTATCTGCTTTCGCGGTATCCGTTGTTAAGGAAGGTCTGTCGCATCGACGAAGAAAGCCTATTTATCCCTTCCAGGTAGAAGATTGTAGTGGAATCGAAAAGCGAGGTAGTTGAGTTTTTTTCTAAGATAAAGCTTCTTAGGCCTTGAAGCGATGATAGTGAAGGAGAAAAACTAGCTTTGCAACTTATAAATGTAGATATGCGAATCGCGGAGGTGTCGGGTTTCACAGTAACCGCTGTTTTTTAAGACTTGTTGCATGGGCGTGTCCAGCCTGGTTTTACCTTCCAGATAGTAGATCGTCTGTGGTTTGGTCTGCTCAATCGCCTGGTCGACCTTGGTGGCGCTGATTACGGGGCCTCCGCCTAAGCCGCCAGTTTGGGGGATATCGGCGGAACCATCGAGTCCCCAGCCCCGGAAGTAGAGCATCAGGATCCCTTGTGGATAGCCGGTTCCAAAAACGTACATGTTGCTCGGATCGGACAGATTCACGTGCGCGCGAATCCATTTGGAAGCCGCCTCGATGCCGAACTGCCGCTTGGGGGAGCTGCTCGATTTGAGGTAAAGCTGACCGAAAAAAGCGGCGCCGAGGAGCAAGGCGAGTGAAATTTTGACAAAGGGAGCGAGAAATCCAGGATTTTTGAGGACTGGCAAAGCAACGAGATGGTCGCAAAGTCGGGTTAAGCCGAAGCCTGCCGAGACAGCCAGAAAGGGCATGATCCAGACGTAATAGCGGAGGATACCAATGAGGGTCTTATGGAGCATCAGGCTGAGAGCCCAGAGCAGTGCCGTGTCAAGGAATGGGGCGATGGTGAGCACAAATAGCACGCAACCCTTTAGCGCAGTCGTATTATCCTTATATTTGTACAATATGTAGATAGCAGATGCGAGTGTTGAGATAATACCGATAACGAAGATCGCTAGGGTAAGTAAAGATTGGTCGAGGAGCTGCCAGAAAGTGGTCATAAGAACCGTGAAGCTGGGAGCTTCCGCCGGTGACCACACGTTCAGTGCGGGGCTGGAACCAAGCAGAAAAGAACGGAGACAAAGCGGAACGAGGACAAGGACGAAGGCGATGCCATAGGGGACAAGCAGATCCGGCCAGTGCAGATGACGGCGCAAAAGAAGACAAAGATCCACAAAGAAGAGCACGGGGAAGGCGAGCGCGGTGAGAATCTGGGTCGAAACTGCGAGGAACATGCAGAAACCGAGTAGACAGGCGCAAAGTTTTCTCCGCCTCGCCTGATCTGTACGAACCTTGACGTAGAGGTAAAGGATGATGCTTGCGAAGAGTACGGTGAAAGTGTAATAGCGAAACTCAACGGTTGCTTCATACATGACGCTGTGTGCAGTGGCCAAAAGCAGGGCGCTGATGACACCGCCGAGCTTTCCGCCAAGAAGCTTGCCAGTTGCGGCTACAAAGCCCACCGCGATACAGGCAGAGACGATGCACAGCATCCATAACCAAGTATCGCTATAGGGATGGATGTACCACCAATATCGCGCAATTAAAGTGAAAGGGTTCCAGCCAAGTGGGTAAACCGTTAAATCGTCAGATAAAAATTGGAAGAAAGATTTTCCAATACCCAACTCAGCAACCGTCGAGAACTCGTCGTTCCACATCCCGGAGCGCTTGGCGCACCAGAAAGCGATGGCGAACATGACGATGATAATCGCTGCGACGGCGATAAGGTAGGGGAGGTCAGAGCCCCTCAGGCGTTGCCAAAGAGGCTTTTCGGTGACTCCTTGCCTAGTATGGGCAATCATTTAATGAAGACCTGCGCTCCCCTAGTCAAACCTACTCCACTTGAATCTATTTGTATTATTCTCACACAAATTCGACTATCGTGTCTGACTTGTACTTGTTCAATTCACTTTGTCCAGCAGCCAATCCGGTAGATGTAAGCTCTGCACGCCGTTAAAATCGCCCAGATTGCTGCGCCCGTAGGTCAGGATAAAACGGGGATAGGCGTCGCCGATCGTCTGCAGCGGGGCAAGTTCCCGTTCTAGGGTCTCAGTCAACTCCATGATATAAGAAACCTGGAAGTAGCGGGGTTTGCCGCCCTTGGTCGCGACGAAGTCGACTTTCTTTGCACTTTCTTTGCACAAGATGTTATAGCAAAATTCTATTACGAAAGTAAAAATTCTTGATAACTATTAGAAATTCCATCATATAGGTAAATATAGTTTAGGGGTGCCTAAGCATGTTCCTGCGTCCAGGATAAAGATATCGCCCCGTTGGAAAGATTGCCTAGTTGACCTTGATCACGTCCTGTTGCTCCTTGTAGCCCGTGCGAAGGTCGAGCAACCACTCGCTATTGCCTTTTTCGTCTTCGCTGAGTTTCTGGAAATGTTGGGCGGCGTAGAAGTCTTTCACCATCGCGTTCTTCTTGGTGGGGTAATAATGACCGTAGATGCGCTCGATGCCCCGCTCCTGCGCGAGCCGCGTGAGCTCGTCCATCATGGCGAATTCCATATCGCGCTTGAGCACCCGGCAGCTCATCAGCCAAAGCACGATGTCCAGCCGCTTCGGGTCGTTCTTCGCGATCTCCCCGACCACCACCGAGATCAGGCCGTTGTCGCCGAACTTGTCGCGCAGACGGCCGTAGATGGTGATCTGGTTCGGGTCGGCCATGGCCGCCTCGATCTCGGGCTGGGTGTAGCGGCGGGTGGTGAGGTTGAACTGGTTTGATTTGTTCACGAGCGCGGTGATGCGGGGGACACTGACCGCGTCGAAGGGCAGGATGCCGGCGTCCATGTCGAGCGAGAGCAGGTAGTCGTGGTAGTCGCTAAAGCTAGTCTCGAGCTTCTTACGCTCGGCGTTTTCCTTGTACATCTCGACCCTCCCGGCGTCGTCGGTCGAGAGGCTGACCGTCTCGAACCAACCGCCGCGGTCGACGTCATGGACGTAGCGGTCTGGGGTCGAGACCTCGGGCACGGCGATGCCCTCGACCTGCTGGCGCACGATCTCGCGCTCGGCCGGGTTGTCGTCGACGAAGACAAAAGCGTCGGCCCCGAGCGAGAGCTCTGCGGCGATGGCCTTAACGTTGGCTGATTTCGGCTCCCAGTTGGCGTGGATGTTGACGAAGTCGGCGGGGTGCAGGGCGCACTCCGGGTGGTTAAGCCCGGCTAGCGCGTTTGCCTCCTCGTTCTTCGAGGCGACGGTCAAGATGATGCCGATGTCCTGGTAGAGCTTAAGATATTCCTGCCAGTCGTAGAAAGCCTCACCGTCGCCGGTGCCCTCGCCGATGACCAGGTTCTCCGGGCCGTCGTCGCCGACCACGCCGCCCCACAAAGTATTGTCGAGGTCGAGCGCGAAGCCCTTCTTGTTCTTACCGAACAGTGCCTTGATCAGGTTGGCCAGCTGGTAGGCGAGATGGGGAATGGCCTCCTGCGCACAGGGGTACTTGAACTGATGGTACTGGGCGCGGTCCTGATAGGCAGAAAGGCCGAAGTCTGCCGCCACCCAAGCCACGTCGAGCAGGTAGAAGTCCTGGTGTGCGGCGGCGTAATCACAGAAGCGCTGGTTTAAGCGGTTGACGAAGCCCACCCGTCCGCGGTAGTCGACCGCGTCGAGGTTGCCGAGCAGGCGGAAATAGGGCGGCTCGAAGTTCGCCTGGATGATCGGGCAGGCCAGGCGCCCGGCGAGCGCCATCCAAGCCTGCTCGAAACGGGCGTGCTCGGCGTCGAGCTTGGCCTCGACCTCCGCCGCCGAATCGCTCATCTTCGGCCACTGGCGCAGGTTGTAAGTCCCGGTCTGGATGAAGACGACGTCCGGCGCGAAAGCGTCCAGCTCGGGGTTACCGAAGAGCGCGTCCTCGTACCACTGGTCGTATTCGCTTTCGTACCACTCGGCTGCGATCCCATTGTTGAGCAGGAAGAGCTCTGCGACCTGCTTGACGTTCTCGGTGGTCGACCCGCCCAGGATGGCGATCTTCTTCGTGGTACGCGCAGCGTTCGCACCTTCGTCCGCCAAAAGCTCGCGCCTAAGCGCCTTCTTCTTCCGCATAATCAGCTTGGCGTCAAAAGGATAATTCAGCGCAGTCAGCATCAGTTTTCCTCCTCAGACTCCACTAGCTCGATCATGCCGATGGCGGCATTTTGCAGAAAGACCACCCGCCGGCCGTCAATCGCTGGCGCCGGCTGCACCTTGGTGATCTGCACGAAACCCTGCGACCCTAGCTTTTCCAGATTAGCTTCAAGGTTATCTACTGCGTAACAGATATGATAAGGGGCGTTCTTGTAACGCTTGATCAAGCCGGAGACCACGCTGTCTGGCGCGACCGGGCTGACCAGCTCGACCCGGTAGCTGTCCTTGGTCAAGAAAGTGATATCTACTTTCCGGATATCGTCGTAATGGCGCTCACGCTCGACGACATAACCCAGCTCCTCGAACTGTCGTTCGGCATGTTCAATCTTCTTAACCAGGTATCCGATATGATGAACCGTCAGCAATTCATGTCTCCATTCTGGTGGCTGCTCAGCCTTTATAGATAAAGGTCGAGGCGTCAAAGCCCGGGCCATAGATGCCGAAGATGATTACCGCAAAGAGCCCTGCGTAGTAGATAACCCAGCGCAACACGATCGGTTGGGCCGCGATCCATTCGCGGATGTGGTAGCCGTTGTGGTGGATGATCTCGACCGCGAAGATGAGCGCGACGCAGACGAAGATCAGGCCGAAGTCCTGCTGGGTGAGCCCACATTTGAAGAGGGAGGAGTTGTCGACCAGGATCCAGGGGTTGAAGTTGGAGAACAAAGCCTTGAAAATCTGCACCGCGTTATGCAGGGAAGAGGCGTTGAAGATCCACCAATTGGAGGCATAGACCAGAAAGATAGTGCGCAGATAACGGAAGAGCTGGAAACCGCCGGATTCGGTCTTGAAGTGCAAGGCCTTGCTGATCTTCTGGAAGAGCGGGTCGAAGAGGTCGCCCAGGATCATCACAATGCAAGGGAAGATGCCGGCGCAGAGGATGTATTTCCAAGAACCGCCCACCCACATGCCGCAGTGCCAGAATCCGACCATGAACCAGGTGCAGAGCATCGCGATATAGGTGGGCACCTTCTTGCTCACTGCTTTACCGGCGTGCTTTTTCAGGCTCTTGCGGATACTTTGCAGGAGCTTGGATTTGAGTACCGGATAGAAGATGTACTCTTTCATCCAGAGCGACAAGGTGATGTGCCAGTGGTGCCAGAAATCCTGGAAAGTCTTGGAGAAGAAAGGCGATTTGAAGTCCTCAGGCAACTTGATGCCAAAGACCTCTGCGGCGCCCAGGGCGATGTCGATGCAGCCGGAGAAATCACAGTAGATCTGGATGCCGAAGAGGAGGATGGCGACTGCGAGGTAAAAACCAGGGTGGTCATTGGGTGCCTGATAGACGGTGGTGATATAGAGCGACACCCGGTCGGCTACTACCATCTTCTTGAAATAGCCCCAGAGCATGCGCTGGACACCAAAGCGCAGGTTTTTGTAGGAGAAGCGCTGCCCGGCGAAAAGCTGTTCGCGCACCCAGTTCATGTGGGTGATGGGGCCGCAGGTCATCTGGGGGAAGAAGGACATGAAGAGCAGCAGTTTGAAGGGGTTATGTTCGGCTGGTGTGACCCCGCGGTAGACGTCGGTGACGTAGCTGATCGAGGACAAGGTCCAATAACCCAGGCCGAGCGGCGCCACTAAGTTGAGCTTGCCGCCGGCGACGTTGATGGTAAAGAGTTCGCCGATGCCCTTGACCGTCGAGAAGAAGAAACTGGAGCAGCGGAAGAGCATGAACATGCCGAAGACCAGGATAATATACAGTGCGAGCAGTGCGGCGCAGTAGCCGCGTAGGTGACCCCTGCCATCACTGTGCTGGTTCGGTGAGTCAATCCTGCGTGCGCGCAGATGCTGGATGCCCATGCTGCAACCATAGGCGAGAGCGGCCGCGCCTATGATGTAAGGCAGGAACTGCCAACCGTTGCCGGCCAGCATGAAGAAGACCAGGCTGGCGCCGACCAGCTCATAAGGCCGTACGCGGCGCGGCAAGACATAATAGATGAGGACGGCGGCGGCGAAGAAGAAAGCGAAAGCCCAGGAGTTGAGGGCGATGCCGTTGCCGAAGATCGGTTCGAGGGTGGCGGTCAAAGCGGAAAGGATTTATTTGGTGGCGCGGGCCTTGACCAGCTCGGCCATCTCGCCGACGTTTCTCATCTCGGTGACCTCACCCATGGAGAACTTCATGCCGAACTCGTCTTCAATAGAGCTAATCAGGTTGATATGCTCGAGGCTATCCCAGTCTTCGATGTCATCGGCGGTGGTGTCGGCGCTCACATGGATGTCATCGTCATCGAAGACGTCCTGGAAGACTGCGTCCAAACGCTGATAGAGTTCTGTATCATTCATTGGAAAATCCTTTCTTCCCTCTCCGCTATTCTAGTTCTTTTAGGAGGGGTCGGTCTGACAATTTGTCGATGCGAGCCGAGAGGGTTGGCCCAATCAGGTTATACTAGGGGGGATTTGACTACAGGATTTCCTACAGATGGAGTAGCTCCGCAAGGACGCAAAGGGATGCAGGTTTTGCAGCACTTGTTCGCGGCGCTTTGCTTTCTGCTCATCTTCGTGTTTATTTTCGCAGGGTTGACCTGGGTGCTCAGGCCCAGTGGCTCCCAACCGACAGCTGACGCGCTGGCCGCCGACGCCTCCCAGCCTACTGATTTGCTCTTCTTTGGTAGCTCGCATATCCGGCGGATCAGCAATAACGAGCTTTACCAGCGCTTCGGCTTGGACAGTGCGACGGTCGCCTATAAGTCCTTGACCGCCCAGGCGGCTCTGCCCTTGCTACAAGAGGCAGTCAGCCAGTACCACCCCAAGGTCTTAGTGCTCTCGCTACTGCCTTTCATCAGCGGAGTGAGTGACTGGAACCACCGCGGCGCCACCACGATCGAGAACCAGTTCTACAACTGCGTGGACACTCTGCCTTTGGGTACTACCCGGGCCGCCGTTGCAGATGGAGTGCTGGCCGGCCTCAACGCCTCGCCTAAGCTCCTGGCTTATAACCGTTCTACCGGTAAATTGGTGGAAAACGGTGGTAGGCAGGTCTTCAAGGGCTTTAACGCCATTAACGTCCAACTCGACCTCCTGCGCAACCACTCCAACTGGCAGGACATCAGCTACAAGTATTACAAACCGGACGAGGAGACAAGCGTCAACCGCGGCTGCGTGGTTACGAGCAAACTGCTCTATGCCGGAAAACCCCTACCGACAAGCCAAGTCAGCTATGACCTCGCTGGCTACCGGCCTTTCCAGCAGGTCTTACAGTATGTCGAAGGACTGGGCATCCCGGTGCTCTTGGTTGACCCGCCTTCGGATGAGGCCAACCGAACCTGCCAGCTTGGACCCCTCACGACACAGGTGCAAAGTCTGCAGCAGTCGACGCCCGCTGGCCTGCGCCAGGTCGGGATTGACCCGGCGCAGGATTTCTACAATGTCGGCCATCTTAACCTCCAAGGCGCCCTGGCCTATAGCGACTACCTGGGCGCGTACTTGCAAGCCCACTATCAGGCCCAACTACCTGATCGTCGTGGTCAAGCCGGCTATGGCTTCCTCGACCAAGACCTGGCCACCTACAACAAGAAATACAAACCCAAGTACGAAAAACAAATGGCCCAGGCCCTACAGACGGCGGCAGCCACACGTAAGCAGAACTGATCAACGGGGCTTTTGATAGAGCCCATGTGCGACGATGTAGCCGATGACCGTCTCAGGTGCGAGGTAGCGCACTGGCTGCCCCTGGGCGAACATCTGGCGCAGCTGGCTGGAGGAAACCGCGAGGTCCGGTAGCTCAAAGGTAGCGCCTTGGAAAGGCGCTGGCAGGCTGGCCGGCGCGGCGCCAGCCCGGCCGGCCACTAAGAAGTGGCAGAGCCCGGCCAGCTCCCCGGCCTCATACCAGTGGGGCAGGCTTTGGGCGACGTCGGAGCCGATGATGTAAAAGAGCTGGCTATCGCCGCTTTCGCCGTCGAGGTCCCGGGCTCTGCCACCCTGCAGTTGGCGTAGAGTGTCGATGGTGTAGGTGAGCCCCGCTCGTGCGATCTCGATGTCCGAGACCTGGAAAGCGGGATTGTCCTGCACGGCCAGGTGGGTCATTGCCAGGCGCTGTTCAGGGCTGGCGACGGGGGCGGCTGGGCCTTGTTTGAAGTTGGGCCGACCGGTGGGTATGAAGACGACCCGGTCGAGCTTAAAGCGCACCCGGGCCTGCTCGGCCAAGATGAGGTGGCCGTTATGGGGTGGGTCGAAGGTGCCGCCGAGGATGCCGACGCGTTTGCGGACGGCAGTCGACGGACTTGTGGCCGATGTGGACATAGGGTCATTATAGGCGCTCGTGCGGGTGCTATACGGGGACACTCTAGAGGTGGCATTCAAAAACAAAGCCCCGGCGGCTTGCTCCCGATAAGCTAGAATACTGGTTTGGCTTTTTTCTTTGAGACATGAGCGGGAGCACCTCTAACAAAATATTCACTATCCCCAACCTGTTGACCTTGATACGGCTGCTCTGCGTACCGGTCTTCTTCGTGCTGCTCGTCTTCGCCCACCACAACCTTGCCGCTTTCATCTTCTTCGCCATCGCTGCCGTCACCGATTTCTTCGACGGGGCCTTGGCCCGCGGCCTTGGCCAGGTCTCCGAGCTGGGCAAGCAGTTCGATCCCCTGGTCGACCGCATCCTGATCCTGGCCGCCGTGCTCGGCGTGCTCGTGGTCGGCCGCCTGCCCTGGTGGCTCTTCCTCATCTTGGTCGCCCGCGATGCCAGTATGCTGCTGGTCACCGTCTACATGGAACGCCGCTTGGGCCGCCATTTCAGCGTGGTCTTCATCGGCAAGCTGGCCACTGCGGTGCTGATGTTCTCGCTCTGTGCCATGATCTTAGACTTGATGCCCTGGGGCCTCT
>JAISGO010000018.1 GCA_031263025.1 Coriobacteriales bacterium | reverse complement strand
TGCAAAATATTTTGCAGGAGATTAAAGGCAAGACGGGCCTGGATGACCTGCTCGACCTGCCGGCCACCCATATGTACAAGATCAAGGTCGACTTCAATTTGACCGGCAAGCCTGCTCGGCAGGAGGCGCTAGCGGAGGCAAAACCCGACCCAGACCCTGACTCTTTGTCGCCTGCACAGAGCGTGCCCCCGCTCGAGCTCAATGCTGACGACATTGCCATCCTGCGCTTGCTCCAGGACGACATCAGCGGCAGCCTTGAGCCTTTTGCCCAGATCGCGCAAGAGCTCGACGAGGCCAGCGTCAAACTCGACGAGGCCGCAGTAATCGCCCGCACCCAAGCCCTCAAGGCAAGCGGCATGGTCCGCCGTTTCGGCGCGATGGTGCGTCATCAGAAGATCGGTTATGCCCACAACATCATGGTAGCCTGGCTCGTTCCGGAACGCGGCGGTCTGGCCGAACGGGCCGGCGCCATCATGGCCGCCCAGACCGGCGTCTCCCACTGCTACCAGCGTCCCACTGCGCCCACTTGGCCCTACAACCTCTACAGTATGGTGCACGGCAAGAGTGAAGATGACTGCCTGGCCACGGTTAAGGACATCGACTGGGCCCTTGCCGCCGCCTGCGTCCCGCACAAGCCGCCCGCGCTCCTCCGTACCGTCAAGGAATGGAAGAAGACCTCGATGCGCTACTTCCTATAGTAGGTGACGTAACCCGGCGGTAGGCCCCTGGTGAGGAGACAGGTGATCGGCCGCCACCCAGAATAGAGCCTGGCTTTCCTGCGTCTTGCTTCGGGTTTGGTGGGCGCAGTCCCTTGTGGGGGGTTGCTTTCTTGCGCCGGCGCCTGGACGGGTTCTGCAGCCTTGGCATGTTCTGCAAGTCCGCCCTTTTGGCCGGGGACCGGATCGTTGCTGAGCAGGGCCATGATCGGGGAGAGCAGGGCGGGAATGGCCAAGAGCAGGACGGGGAGCAGGCTGTGCCCGCAGAGCAGGGCGACTGCACAAAGCCCCAGCCCGAAGAGCATCTCAGAGCGGTTGGCCACGAAGGCATCGCGCAGGCTGAGGTGGGTATTGGACTTAGGGGTGACTAAGAACTGGGCTTTCTTGCCGAGGAAGGCGAACAGCGAGGCCTTGGCGCTGATGTAGAAGAGGGAGCCATAAAGCAACATCACCCCCAGGGTATAGAAGAACATCCGGCGCACCCCGATCCGGGGTAGGTGCCAGATGAAGTCGTTCAGCATCGGGGCGAGCAGGAAGACGACGGTCACGATCAGCATCCACCAAGTCAGGCCCAGGTTGACACCGAAGAGGGGGAAGACCACGATGTTCAGGAAAAGATAGATAACGAAGACCGCGGTGAGCGGCAAGTTGTAGGTGAAAAGTAGGATGTCGAGCTTCTCCCACCAGTGCAAGCTTGAGCTGAAGATCGGCCAACTGTAGTGGCGGATGAACTCCATATTGCCCTGGGTCCATTTGCTGTGTCGGGTTTTGAACGCCAAGTAGCTGATGGGATAGGCTTCGACACAGACGACCGAGGCGCAGAAGGCGGTGATGAAGCCGCGCAAGCGGGCCTCGATGCTGAAGCAGAGATCCTCGGCCACCATCTCTGGGAAACCGCCGGGCACCGCCTGATAGCAGCGGCGGGAGATCATCGCGCCATGCCCCATCAGGTGCATGAAGCCGAAGCGGTCCTTGACCTGTTGGTAGACCGGCCAGTGTGAGTCGACCCCGCGCCGGAAGGTCTCCTCGAAGAGGTTGCCGCCGACCGCCGCGCGGTGCGAGCACTGCACCACGCCGACCCGCTCAGTGAAATAGCAGAGGGTCTTGCGCACGTAGTTGGGCGGGATGATCTCGTCGCTGTCCAAGATCACGAAATAGTCATAGTCGTCGCGGCCGAGCAGGAAGTGGTTGAGGTTGCCGGCCTTATGGCCGCTGTGCACGCTGCGCCGCACTACCTCGATGTCATGGGCCCCAGCGAAGGCGTTCACCCGCTCCTGGTAGGAGGTCTGTTTAGAATCGTCCAGGATGAAGAAGCGGACGTTGCCGTATTCCTGTTTGAGGTTCTCGGCCAAGGTGCGCTCTTCGAAGTCGTCGGCGGTGCAGTAGAGGAAGAAGATCATCGGCTCTTCGGCGCGCTCGGCGGCGGTCAGGGCGCGATGGTGGCTGAGACGGCGGACATGGCGTAGCGAGGAATAATAGGAGAGGGGGTAGACCACGTCCTTGGTGCCGTTCAGCCAGAAATAGGCCAAGAAGATGAAGTTGAGCAGGCAAAGTGGCCCCCAGACCGTAAGGAAGGTTTGATGGATATCGAATATGGCCCATCCGGTCAGGGCAAGCCAAATAAGGATGATGACCAGGTAGACGGTGGGTTTTTTGCGGCGTGGAGTCGTTGACGGAGGGTGCTGTACGGAAATATTCGGCCACCATTGTAACATGAATACAGTTTGTAGTATTTCGCAACAAGGTGAAGTCTCGGCGGACTTGTCCGGGGGCGCACTGGGGCAGTATGTCCAGCTTGCCTTTCTGTCCTGCTTTGCCTCTTGCGGCGAGACCGGGAAGACTAGAATGTAAGCGCGCCAACTGTCCGTTGTTTACAAGGAGTATGATGGAACACTTCCAATCAGAACAAGACTATCGTAGGGCCTGCCGTCTGATCCCCGGCGGGGTCAACTCGCCAGTGCGGGCTTTCGCCAGTGTGGGTGGTAAGCCACCTTTCATCGACCACGCTGACGGCGCCCATATCTGGGACGTCGACGGCAACGACTACCTCGATTTAGTCTGCTCCTGGGGCCCGATGATCCTAGGTCACAGGCCGCCGATGGTGGTCGCAGCGATTGCCGCCCAGCTTGAGAAGGGCACC
>JAISGO010000052.1 GCA_031263025.1 Coriobacteriales bacterium | reverse complement strand
CGCAATCGGATCATCGCCGCCTTAGCGGAGGCGACTTTGATTTGTGAGGCTGGACTGCCCAGCGGCACTTTCGGGGCGGCTGACGATGCGCTTGACTTAGGCAAGGAAGTCTGGGCGATACCGGGGAGCATCTTCGCCAAGCAGTCGGCCGGGGCTAATCAGCTAATCAGCCAGGGCGCTTTGATGGTCAACTCGATGACGGTGTTCTGCGAGGCTCTCGATAGGATTGCCGGGCCTGGGCAGATCCTTACCGACCCTTTTATAAATGACGCCATAGACCAAGAAAGCGAAGATTTTCCCGAGAGTGTCAGAGTCCTACTTGCGACCCTGCGGGCGGGGCAGTTCAGCGCCGAGGAGCTTTCCCTGCATCTAGGACAAGAGATACTTCCGCTTTTGCGCCAGCTTTCCCGCCTAGAACTAGCCGGGCAGGTTGAACGCGGCCGCGATGGACGCTATCACCTGACCCGGCTATGACAGCTATGGCCTAATGACGGAAGTGACGATGCCCAGTGAAGAGCAGGGCAACTCCGGCTTTGTCGGCAGCCTCAATCACCTCTTGGTCGCGGATCGAGCCACCGGGCTCGATCACGGCAGTGACGCCGACTTCAGCCAAAGCCTCAAGTCCGTCCGCAAAGGGGAAGAAGGCATCTGAGGCGGCAACGGCGCCACGGGCCTTGTCGCCAGCTTGTTCGACGGCGAGCTTTGAGGAATTGACTCGGTTGGGCTGACCTGCGCCAGCGCCCACCATAGCGTGGTCTTTGGCCAAGCAGATCGCGTTCGATTTGACTGATTTCACACATTTCCAGGCAAAAAGGAGATCCTCCATCTCTTGATCGGAGGGTTTCCGCTTGGTGGGCACCGTGAACTCCGCTGGGTTCTCTTCTACTGCGTCTTGCTGCATCATCAGCACACCGCCCTCGACGCTGCGCAGCTCATAGATCGAACCAAGAGGGTTGATGCCATGGGTTCGTAGCACCCGGCAGTTCTTCTTGCGCTCAGCCAAAAGGGCGATGGCTGCATCTGAGAACTCAGGGGCGATGATGGCTTCCATGAATTGTTTGTTGTCGATGATGCGTTGGATGACCTCTACCGGTACCGGGCGATTGAAAGCGACGATGCCACCATAGGCGCTCATGCTGTCACATTCCCAGGCGCGCTGGTAGGCATCGACCAGATCCGCACTGGTGCAGATGCCACAGGGGGTAAGGTGCTTGACGATCACACAGGTCGCATCGCTGAATTCGCGTACTGCCGTCCAAGTCGCATCGACGTCAAGGAAGTTGTTATAGGACATCTCCTTGCCCTGGAGCTGTTCGGCATGGGCCAAATCGAAGCCCTTGGGCTGGTCGAGGCGACGGTAGAAGGCTGCTGGTTGGTGGGGGTTCTCGCCGTAGCGCAGATCCTGGGCCTTGTCAAGGAAAATACGCACATCTTGAGGAAATTTCTGGTCGGGTTCTTGTTCAGTGAGTAAGTAGCGATAGATGGCGTTATCATAGGCGCTGGTCTTGCGGAACACCTCAAGGGCTAAGCGTTTGCGGGTGGCAAGGCTGAGGGAGCCGCCTTGGCGGCGCAGTTCGGTGATGATCGCATCATAGCCAAGTGGGCCAGTAGGATTGACTACTACCGCAACGGCGTCGTGGTTCTTGGCGGCCGAACGCAGCATCGAGGGGCCTCCGATGTCAATATGCTCGATGGCGTCGGCATAGCTCACGTCAGGCTTGGCCACAGTGTCTTCGAAAGCATAAAGGTTGACGATCACCATGTCAATCAATTGGATGTCATGCGCAGCGGCTTCCTGCATGTGGCTGTCTAGGTCGCGTCTGGCCAAAAGCGCACCATGGACCTTGGGATGCAGGGTCTTGACCCGTCCGTCCATCATCTCCGGGAAGCCGGTGAAATCCTCGATCGGGCGCACCTTGAGACCGGCTTCGCTGAGCGCTTTGGCGCTGCCGCCGGTTGAGATGATCTCGGTGCCGAATTCTTGCTGCAGGGCCTTGCAGAATTCCGCAACCCCTGTTTTGTCGGTGACCGACACCAATGCACGCTTGATTGGCACTAAATCCATTGCCACATACTCCTTCTGAGGCTACTTGTAGCAGCCAGAACGGTTGCTTCTGATCTTTCCTCTAGCTTATCACAAAGCCCTCTGGAGCTATGCTCTCCGCACGTCTGCTCGGGTCTATCTTGAGGGCGGCCAGGGCGCTAGCGGCCATCGCTGCATCATCGAAATAAGTCTTCATTGAATTGAAGATAGTCTTACGACGATGGGCGAAAGCTGCCTCGGCGAGTTTACAAGCCTGGCTGTAGCTTTGTGCGGACAAGTGGAGGTCATCACGCCGGTCGAGCCTGACTACGGTCGATAAGACGTGGGGAGGGGGTGAAAAACAGCTGGGTGCAACCTTGAAGCTTCCTACTACTTTGCTCAGGAGGGCGAGTTTGACCGTGTAGGCTCCGTAGTTCTTCTGCCCCGGCGAGGCTTTGATGCGCTCTACTACCTCGCTTTGCAACATCACGGTCGCACTCTTGAGCTGGGGCAGTTCTTGGAAAAAACTAAGTAGGATAGTGGCCCCGAGGTTGTAGGGCAGATTGGAGACGAGCTTGACTTCTCCCTGGGGGAGCTCGTCGCGGTAGGAGTCAATCGCCAGAGCGTCGTAGTTCAGGGCATGGGTAAGCGGGGCGAGTTCGGGGTCGACCTCCACTGGGCAGACTGTGGCCCCTGTCTTACGTAAGGCCAAGGTGAGAGTGCCGATCCCGGGGCCGACTTCGATGACCTGGTCTTGGGCCTTGACCTCAGCGAGTTTTAAGATCTTGCCGACGATCGCATCATCGGTAAGAAAATTCTGGCCGAGCCTTTTCTTGTGTCGAAGTCCTCGTTCAGCCAAGAAGCGGTGTGTGGCCTCAGGGCTGGCTAATGGCGAATAGCGCGGAGCCATCGTCTAGCTGCGCTCTTGGGCTGGGGTATCTGGGGCAGAGATGGGCGGGATGGACTTGCCCATATTCTCATCAATCACCGCCTCTATCTTAAATCCTGCGATGTTCAGAGCGCTCCTGCAGATTCCGATCAAAGGGTCGAAGCCATGCTGGTCGTGCTGGTCATTGCCATGCAGGATGTGCAGCTCAGCGGGCTTCTTCTGTGTGACTTTGCTTATTTCCTTGGGGTCAGCCAGACAGTAACGCCTCGCCCAGAACACTTGGAAACGATCGAAGAGGGCCTTGAGCTGGGCCGGTGGACCGGCGAAGTATACCGGAGCGTAGAGGAACAGAGCATCGCTCGCCCCAAGCAAGTCCTCAAGGCCTGCCCAGTCGTCATTTTGGTCAAGCAGGACGCAGGCACCACTTCTAGTGCAGTGGTTGCAACCCCGGCAGGCTATGACCTGCCGCTCGGAGAGAAAGAAAGTATGGGCCAGGATGCCCCTTGCCGCAAGTTCGGCACATTTGGCTTTAGCTGCAGCTTGGCTCCTGCCACAGCGTGGCGAGCCGGAGATGACCAGGGCGGATTCGATTGCTCGGACGGTCAAGGTGGGAGTACTTCAGATTCGGCGCATTTGGGCTAAGGTCGTACGGTACCAACTGCTCGGATCAGTGGCGCAATACTTGCGGGCTGCCGCCATAGTGATGGTATAGCCATAACCCCGGGCCAGGCCCTGGGTATATGAGTTAATCGCCGTCGGCCAGTCCGACCAGCTGCTGGTGCCCCAGCCCCAGGCGTTATGGGAATGAAAGCAGTGTGCGCCGCAGCCGCTCTCGGTATAGGAGATCGCCGGCGCGAAGCGTGGATCAACGCCATAATCCCAGGCGGCCGCAGCGAAGTTAGAGCCATATCCGGAAAGAGCGGTACCAGAGAGATAGTCGTTAATCCGTCCGGTCCATTTCTTCACGAAAGTGGTCTTATCTGAAGACCAATCGACCTTGTTGATGGTCTGCTCGGCGCCCTCTGCGGCTTTCTTCGCCTTCTTGCTCTTGGCGGCCTTGACTGCGGCTGCGGCCTCTGCCCGTGCCCTGGCTAGGGCATCCTT
>JAISGO010000049.1 GCA_031263025.1 Coriobacteriales bacterium | reverse complement strand
AGGTAAATTTCGAGGATAGGGGAGAAATATCGCATAAAGCCTTTGGCCCTACGCGATCCTCAAACGCCCGGCAACTTGAGAATCGCATAGGGCCAAAGGCTGGCCTTTCTTATCAGGATGACCTCCAGGCTGCCCCCTTTGCCCAACCGCAACTTGAGCTCGAGACCGTCTACGCTGAGGGCGCCCCTGCGCTCAGCCTCGCTCTTCAGGACAATCTTGTCTACCGGGCGCTGCAAGGATTCTGCCGTTTGATTCCGGAATCCGCCCGCTTGAGCGCTGCGACCATACGATGCACTCTGTACAAGCGGATTCCGGCTGAGGCCGGTCTGGGCGGTGGCTCGGCGGACGCCGGAGCGATGCTGCGCCTGCTCGGCCGGCTCTGCGGGCTCGAGCTAGCCGATCCGCGCCTGCAAGAAGTGGCCGCCCGGCTCGGTAGCGACGTGCCTTTCTGCCTTAACGGTGGCTGTGGTCTCTATGACCGCTTCAATGATCATTTGCTGCAAAAACTGGTTTTGCCTCCGCTTGACGTTGCCATTGTCAAGCCGCCTTATGGTATCTCCACGGCGGCGCTCTACCGGGCCTTTGACCGGTTTTGCCCATTGTCAGACCAACCTGCTAAGTTAGTCACTGCAATCGCTACGGGGCAGCCGCGTGAGGCTATCGCAGCTGCGATGCATAACAACCTATTCGCTGTGATCGAGCAGGAGCATCCCGCCCTTTGCCGGCTTGCCAAAGGGCTAGAGGAGGAGTCGGGCGTACTCTGCGTCGTCTTAGCTGGATCTGGCTCAAGCCTGATTGTGATATGCGAGAGCAGAGTGGCGGCGGAAGCGCTTGCCAGTCGCTATGCTAGACAAGGCTATTTCAGTTATGCAGGTACAACCATAGCTTGATTACCACATCTCCGTCCTGCACCACCGACTTCTGCGGCAAACTGCAGTGGGTCGCCATATCAAGATGGCGCAGGAAAGCGGCGTTTTTTCAACTAAAATCTACTCTATGTCTTTGATTAGTTTTTTCGCCCAGCTCCTGCGCGACCCGCGCGGCCAAATTGCGGTTTGGATTGGGACTTTGGGTGCAGCCTGGGTCTATGCGCCGCTCTTCCTGATCATCTTCGTTGAGACGGGGATTGTGGTGATGCCATTCCTGCCCGGTGACTCTTTGCTCTTCACGGCCGGGATCTTCGCTGCGGACGGTGGTGGCCTCAATATCTTGGTTTTGGTTCTGCTGATGTCGGCGGCGGCCATCCTGGGCAATACTTCTAATTATTGGATCGGCCGCAAGCTCGGCGGCGCCATTATCTCCAGCGGCAAGATCAAGGCCCTGACTCCGGAGCGGGTGCAGCGCAGCCAAAACCTTTTGGACAGGTATGGAATGTTGGCGGTGGTCTTGACCCGTTTTCTCCCCTTCATCCGCACCATCGCACCTTTCTTGGCCGGTGTTGGGCAAATGCATTTCGGTAAGTTCAGCCTCTTCAACGCGATTGGCGGCGTGGCCTGGGTTCTGCTCTTCTCCCTACTCGGCTATTTCTTTGGCAACATCCCTGTGGTACAGAGCCACTTCGAGCTGGTGATCGTGGCTATCTTGCTGCTCAGCCTGCTTCCCACCATCATTGGCGTTATCCGCGCCCGGTTTAAGAAAAAGGCTGACAAGTGTTAGCGGGCAGGGGCTGCCTGCTCAGACAGGCTTCGCCGCAAAAGCCTTAGCTTAGTCAAAAGTTATACGCGGCTGCAGAACTCGCAGGTAACCCCTGCCCGAATCGCGTTTTACATCACCTTTGAGAGTAAGACCTTTATTTGAGCGCAGTTGGGTTAAGGGGCAGGTCGAAGTTACCTGGTCGGTATCGAGGGCTGCCCCGAAACCCAAATGTGCCAAATAACGGATTTTTTAGAGGGACTTCTTGCGCTCGTCGATAACCCGGGTCGCCTTGTGGGTAGAACCCTGCAAGGTGCCGGCGTCCTCGACGATCACACCCACCGGGTTGACCCCGGTGCGGCCTTTCAAGGCCCGCTTGGTACGGGCCGCCACCTCGTCGCGGTCGAGCTCGGTGTCGGGAGTTTTCTCCACCCTTACCTCGTAGCGGGTGGTGTAGTTCTCGTCGAAGATCCTGATCTCGTACTCGCCGGTCAGCTCGGGGATGCCGCGTACTACGTTCTCGATATCGGAGGGGAAGACGTTGACCGCGCTGACGATGAACATATCGTCCTTGCGCCCGTCCACGTAGATGCGGGCGTGGGTGCGGCCACAGCTGCAGGGTTCGAGGTTGACATGGCCGATGTCGCCGGAGCGGAAGCGAATCAGCGGGCGGGCCTTCTTGCGCAGGGTGGTGTAGCAGAGCTCGCCCTGCTCGCCCGGTTTGAGCAACTCGCCGGTGCTGGGATCGACCGTCTCAACCAGGATGTGATCCTCGGCGATATGCAGGCCGTCATGGGCCTCGCACTGGGCGGCGCAGGCGCCGAAGATGTCAGAGAGGCCGTAGAAGTCGAAGAGCTCGGCCCCCCACAAGTCTTCGATTGCCTTGCGGGTAGAGGAGATCGATCCGCCCATCTCACCGGCCACGAAAATGCGCTTGATGGAGAGGTCGGTCTTGGGATCGATGCCCTTCTTCTTGCAGGTGTTGCCGAGCATCCAGGCATAAGACGGGCTGGTCCAAATGCAGGTGGGCTGGTAGTTCTGAAGCACGAAGATGAGCCGCTCGGAGGGCAGGGTGCCGCCCCAGATGCAGAGCGCGCCCAGGTTCTGGGCGCCGATCACGTCCGGGCCGCCCACGTAGAGGGAGAAGTTGAGGGCGTGGATGTAGCGGTCGTTTGGCCTCATCCCGGCCTGCCAGAACCAGCGGCTTTCCACGTCCTGGAACTCGTCGAAGTCGTTTTGGGTAAAAGGGGACATGGTCGGCACGCCGGAGGAGCCGGAGGAGCTGGAGACGAAGACCACGTCGTCTTCGGGCACGCAGCAGAGCTCGCCGAGGAAGCTGCCAACGCCCTGGGTGGTGCGCTCGATCTGTTTGTCAACAAAGGGAAACTTGGCTAAATCAGCCAAGCTCTTGAGGCTTTCCGGTGAGACGCCGGCGGCATCCCAGCTGCGCTTATAGTAAGGCGAGTGGGCATAGGCAAAGGCCACTTCTGCTTTGAGCTCTTTCAGTTGCAGGGCTTCAAGCTCCGGCCGGGGCAGGGTCTCGAGTTCTGCTTTCCAATATTTATCATGAGGGTCATGCACTTGTTGGGACATGGTTATTCCATCCAATCTTGTTCAGAGGTATAAAAATGGCCCACTCAAGTTAAGTCGAGAGGGCAGAGGATGGGGCGCTGCAGCGGTCAAAAAAACGAGCAGAAGAGACTGCAGACGCCAAACTACATTCGGTCGTAGGGCTTAGGACGCCAGGCGTTGCGGAAAGAGCTGAACTTGCGACAACCGCAGTTGTTGCTCTGGTAAAGGGTATGTTGTAAACGCAAGGCCATAAAGTGTCTGGGGAGGATTGTAGCACTTCATCGGAAAGACCGTCGAGAAGCAATCAGACTAGATAAGGAAATGGCGGGATGTACGGGGATCGAACCCGCGACCTCCGGCGTGACAGGCCGGCGCTCTAACCAATCTGAGCTAACACCCCGCAGAGGTGTTACCGCTTACGCGACGCAGATTATTTTAGCCTAATTCGCCACCGATGTGAGTAGATGAATCTGGCTTTGGCCGGGTATCTCGACTGCGCAGGTTTTTTGACGCCCTGAGGCCCCGCTCCGGGCATTCGGTAAAATAAGAGAGACCGAAAGGACTCATGCATGACCAAACATATCTTCGTGACTGGAGGCGTCGTCTCATCGCTGGGTAAGGGCATCACTGCCGCTTCGCTCGGCCATCTGCTCAAGGCCCGCGGTTACAAGGTGACCATGCAGAAGGCCGACCCCTATCTTAACGTCGACCCGGGCACGATGAGCCCCTACCAGCACGGTGAGGTGTTCGTGACCGACGACGGGCACGAGGGCGACCTTGACCTCGGTCACTACGAGCGTTTCATCGACGAGAGCCTGACCCGCGAGTCCAACTTCACCTCCGGTGCGATTTACCAGAGCCTGATTAACCGTGAGCGGCGGGGTGACTTCTTAGGCGGCACCGTACAGGTGATCCCGCACGTCACCAATGCCATCCGCGACCGTTTCCAACGCATCGAAGAGCAATCAGCAGCCGATGTGGTGATCACCGAGATCGGCGGCACCATCGGCGATATCGAGAGCCAACCTTTCATCGAGGCGGCCCGTCAGTTCAAGCGGGACAAGGCGCCCGGCGACGTCATCTTCGTGCATGTCACCCTGGTGCCCTATATCGCAGCGGCGCATGAGGTAAAGACCAAACCGACCCAGCATAGCGTGAAGGAGCTGCGCTCGATCGGGGTTCAGCCGGACTTCATCGTCTGCCGCTCCGACCACGAGATCACGACCAAGATCCGCGAGAAGATCGCGCTCTTCTGCGACGTGGCGGCCGACCACGTGCTGCCCTGCGTGGACGCCCCCAGCATCTATGAGGTGCCGGTGGGCCTGGCTGAACAGGGTTTTGACACCAAGGTTTTGGCCGCGCTGGAGCTTGCGGAGAACAAGCTCAACATCCACCCTCTCAAGAAATACATCAATATGATGCATGGGCTGAAAGGCCAGGTCGACATCGCGGTGGTGGGTAAGTACGTCAAGCTGCCGGACGCCTATCTGAGTATCCATGAGGCCCTCCAACATGCGGGCACCCATCTCGGGGTGCACATGCAGATCCACCTGATCGACGGCGAGACCGTCACCGCTGACAGTGTGGCCAAGATCTTAGGCGGGATGGACGGTATCCTGGTGCCCGGGGGCTTCGGGGTGCGCGCTTTCGAGGGCAAGATCCTGGCCGCCAAATACGCCCGCGAGCACAAGCTGCCCTATCTCGGTATCTGCCTCGGCCTGCATGCCGCCACCGTCGAGTTCGCCCGCGACGTGGCTGGCTTGGAAGGGGCCAACTCGGCGGAGTTCGTCGAGGACCTCGGCCATGACGTGACCTATCCGGTGATCGACCTGATGCCGGAGCAGGAGGACGTCGAGAACAAGGGCGGCACCATGCGCCTTGGCGCTTATCCTTGCAAGCTCCTGCCGGCTACCTTGGCCTATAAGACCTACGGTAGCAAGGAGCTGATTTACGAGCGGCATCGCCATCGCTACGAGGTCAACAACATGTACCGTGAGGCCTTGACTGGGGCTGGCCTCACGATTAGCGGCGTCTCGCCGGACAACCGCCTAGTCGAGATGATCGAGCTGCCCCAAAAGCTGCATCCCTGGTTCGTCGCCACCCAGGCCCATCCTGAGTTCAAGAGCCGCCCGACCAACCCACACCCGCTCTTCATGGGCTTCGTGGGCGCCGCCTTACAGCTTAAGCGTCAGCCAAAAGCCTAGCTACCGCCTCTTCCCAGCTCAAGTTTTTCTCTTTCATCACCCGGGCCACGTCATCGGCCTCGGGCCGGCGGAACTCGGGACCGAGGGCGGAGCGTTTGAAGCGTACCGTGCCAAGTGCGGTGACTTCCTCTGTGCCCTCGCGGGCGGCGACGGTGCGTTTGACTGGGCAAGCGCGTACGCCGAGGCTGGTTGTCAGACGCATGATCGCTGCTGACAGGGCAGTAGCGTCCATCTTGTCGCAAAGCAGGCAGAGCTTGATGGCGAGGCGTTGTTTCTTCATGAAGACGACTTCCTGCCAGACATCGAAGCTGCGGCGGTCGGCGCTAAGCTGGCTGACTGCATTGCCGATTTGTTCGGGGCTGATGTGGTCAAGATTGCATTCGAGCAGGACGGTTTGGTCAGATAATGCCTCGCCGTACATGGCTTGGACGATGTTGGGGGTCTCGCCGAGATCGCGGCTACCGACGCCATAGCCGATCGCCTCCAATCGGATAGTGGGGGCGATGGTGCTGGTCTGGGCCGATCCGCTGGTGCCGGCTCCGAACATCTGTCCCGCTTGTCGGATTAGGGCGGCCCCGGTCGGGGTGGTCAGTTCGCAAGCAAAGGCGCCGGGGGTGGTGGGCAGTCCGCATAGGAGCTTGGCGGTGGCTGGTGCTGGCACCGGCAGTACGCCATGGGCGCAGCTAATCGTGCCATGGCCGCAGGCTAAGGGTGTAAAACTGATCCGGGGCTTGCCGAGCTCGTCCCAGAGCAGCCAGAAACCCAACATGTCAACGACGCTATCGGCGGCTCCGACTTCGTGGAAATGCACTTCTTCGAGGGGCAGTTCGTGCACTTCGCTCTCGGCTTGGGCAATCAGTTTGAGGGAGGCAAGGGCGGCCTCAAGGGCCGGCGTCGAGACTCCGGGGACTTGTTCAAAGAGGGTTTTGAGGTCGGCGAGGCGGCGGTGCGGCGGATCGTCTTCGGCTACGTCGATATGCCAGGCCTTGAGGCTTCCCTGCTTGCGTCCCTCAATCTTGATCCTTGCCGTAGGTAAGGCAGCGCGGAAACGCTCAGTGAAAGCCTCGGCGTCAAGTAAACCGCGCTGCAGGCAAAGGTCGAGCAGGGCACCGACCAGCTTGTCGCCGGATGCGCCAGTCGATAAGTCAAGATGGAGCAGTTTCACCGTGGTCTCACTTTCCCTTGTTATCCAGATTATAGTCCCAAGCCTGGGTTGGCGTTTCTACCAGGCGCGGCAAAGGCTCAGACAT
>JAISGO010000038.1 GCA_031263025.1 Coriobacteriales bacterium | reverse complement strand
CTTTTTGTCATTTGCAAAAAAAGAGACGGGGTCCGGCAAAATCCTGGAGACCTCAGACTGCAAATGCCAAAAGAGACCTGTCCCTAATTTGGCAATGCCAAACGGTACCTGTCCCCAATTTGCCCAATTTGCCCAATTTTGCACAATATACAAGTTAAGATAATTTTGATGGGAAACGTGCTATAATATTTAGGATAATTTAAGGTTATCTTAAGGCAGGGATTATTATGCACGCGATTTCCCATTATTTTAAATCGCTCCTCGCAGTGGCCGTGGGTTTTTGCCTTGTGTTCCTCCTCGTACCAGCGTTCAGTTTGGTGGTCTTGGATATACGGCCTGTCCGGGAGGCCTTGGCCGCTACCGTCCAGCCTGCCCAGGCAAGTGTCACCGTCTCGGGGAACAAGGCCGGGCGCGAACTGAAATTCAAGGTAGTGGGCACGAATCAGGCCGCATATCTCAATTACATATACGGTGACGCAGCCCTTCCGGCAGTAGGTACCGTTGCTTTCGTGCCGACATATGCACAAAGCAATGCTCCAGACGAAGACGCCGTGGATTGGGATTATTATGATTATGGGGCAAAGGTTTTCGGATATAGTCGCTATATCTACAAAGCTGGTAATTTTCAAGAAACGGTTTATTTCGATAAGTACGTTGTCGCTGCTGCAGACGGTGGTTCAGGCTATTGGCAATCAGATTCCAACACCTATGTCGCGCACCTGAATTTCAGCTTGAAAGGTATGGTCTACTATGACGGTGACCTGGGTAAAAGCAAGACCTTTTGGTTGGCGCCAGGGGCGAAGATACCTTATTTCAAGATCAATAAGGTAAAGCACGCTAAATTCAAAGGCTGGTATACGCGCTCTATGAAAGGTGGTAAAAAGGTCAAGCCGTGGCATCTGAAAGCGCAATTCGGCTCAGGCTATTCAAAGTATTATTATGCGCGCTGGTACAAGAAGGTCAAGCTGAGTTTCGATGCCCACAAGGGATATATCGTAGGCAAACACTATAAGATGGTCCGTTATGGTGCCAAGTATGGTAAATTGCCGACAGCCCGGCGCACAGGTTATCACTTCCTCGGTTGGTACGAATATAGTAAGGGTTATTTCTATTCTTGGGAGAGTCGCTCTTCGGATGAGATGTATGATGCCACCACGGTAAAACTCAAGGCGCGCTGGGTCAAGAAAGGCAAGGGCGCGAGCGTGACCCTCAAAGAGTTCAGTCGTTTCAAAGCCAATCGTAATTACGGGCTTACCTACAAGGACGTGAAAGCGATCTTCGGAGGAAGCGGACTGTACTATGGCTCTTACTATAACGGCTATTACGGGAAGGTCTACCGTTGGTATGGGCCGAGCAGCTACGGTCACACTGGATATAACAAGGTGACCTTGGTGTTTTCAAACAGCGGTTACAAGCATTGGTTTTGGGGGCAGGCCTGCAATCCCTTTAACTGGAGTTGATGTGGGTTAAGTACTTTCGGTTGGAGAAAGGGTGCCAAAAAGGGGACAGGTACCGTTTGGCATTCCGTTTGGCATTGAGAATGGGTGACAAATTGGGGACAGGTCTCTTTTGGTAATTGAATGCCAAAAAGAACCTGTCCCCAATTTGCCCAATTTGTCATCTACCTGTCGTTATGGGCTAAAATTTCCCCATCAGCGAAAGGAAACCCCATGTCAGGCAAGTCCCCTGGTAGTGTCAACACTTTCTTGGTCTTGAAAGTCCTGCAGAAGTACAGCGACCCAGACCACCATCTCTCCCAAAGTGAGATCGGCCAGCTGGTCGAGCGCGACTATGAGGTTGCGCTTGACCGTAAGACGGTGCCGCGTTGCCTGGAGAACCTCTGCGACCTCGACTATGACCTAGATTACGAGACCAAGCCGCGCAAGCTGCCGGACGGCAGTGTCCAGCAGATGAAGGTGGCTTGGTGGTACAATCACCCCTTCGAGCCAAGTGAGTTGCGCTTCTTGATCGACGGGGTCTTCAATTCGCGTTACCTCCCGAGTGCGCAAGGTGCCCAGCTCATCGAGAAACTCGAGGGTCTGCAGAGTGTTCATTTTCATAGTCATGTCAAGCATGTGGTCAACTTGGGATCTGACGCCCGGGCCATGCGCCCTAACGGCGAGCTTTTCTACAATATCGAGCTCCTCGACGAGGCAATCACGCGTAAGCGGCGGGTGCGCTTCCATTATGCCAACTACGGGAGCGACGGCAAGCTGCACGAGCGCGAGCGCGAGGGCAAGGCGCAGGTCTACCTGGCCGATCCCTACCAGATGGTCACGAGTAGGGGGCACTATTACATAGCGCTCAGGTTGTATGCTTTCGAGGCTTTGAGCTATCTGCGCGTGGACCGGATCACCCATATCGAGATCCTCGAAGACGAGCCGCGTGCCCAGCTTTCGAGCTTGCCCGCCTTCAAGGGACAGGGGAGCCTCGACCTAGCCAAGCTGCTCTCCAAACACGTCTACATGTTCGCAGGCGAGCCGGAGCTGGTGCGCCTGCTGGTGCAGAAGGGCAAGCAAGGCGAGACTATCAACAGTCTCTTCGACGACTTCGGCTCTGACATAAAGTTCCTCTCCGAGACCGCTGACACGGTGGAGTGCCAGGTACACGCGCCACTTCTCTCGATGCGCTATTGGTGCAAGCAATACTCTACGGCGGTCGAGGTGCTGGACCCGCCGGAACTGCGTCAAGACCTCGCTACCGACGCCCGCCAGATGCTCGAGCTCTACGCAAAATAGGCCCAGACCCGACTGCCGCTTCGTCATCCCCAGTGTATCAAAGGGACGTTTCATTTGATACATTTTGAACTGGGAAGTGATGTCCAAAAGATCCCCCATCACTTTTGCCAATATCTATAGCGAGACATTGGTAAAAGATTGGAGCGGATGATGCGGTTCTATGAGATTGAAGTCGAGTTCAAGATAGAATCTGAGAAAGCCGACGAGACTGAGTATGACAGGCGAGAGGCCTTTGACCTGTATTATCATAAAGCGGAGAGCATCTTCAGGAACCCCGGTCCTGCCGATGACCTGCTCAAACAGAGCAACGGTAAGCTGCTTTTACAGTATGCTTCCACGAGCGTGACGGGAGCGGATTCAGCCAGGATCAGCCTTGCCTTAGTCGAACTTGAGACCGGGGCGTGTGCGCACGCGCGGGCTTATATCGAGCAGTTGCTCCAGACTTACCTGGCCCAGCTTGGCGTCAAAGACCTGAAGGTCAGTTGGGCTGAAGCCTCTCCGCAGGTCTTGAGAAGTTTTATTAACGCGGAGCACTATGCTCGTAAGAGCCAGGTTCTGGATGCTTTGGAGGAGGACTTCAGCCTGGGCGATTTGCAGAACTTCTTCTCACGCCGGAATAGCTGCCTTGAGCGGACGCAGATGCTCGATGCTGGGCTCTCCCTCAAGCAGTTACGCAAACAAGGGCGCGAGCTGGGTGCGAACCAGGAACTGCAAGACGAGCTTGGGCGCATTTTCGCTGAGTCCGATACTGCAGACCAGAAGCACCCCCGTCCCCTTGGCATTCCGGTGCACTACCTCTTGAGCGCGAACGATCATGAGGTGCGCTCCGGCATCGGCGGTTTGCTCGCCAGTGCGCTCTATCAAAACCAGCGCTTGGAGAACAATTGGTATTTCGAACTTGAGATCGGCAACGCGGATTTTCCCGATAAGTTCAACCCGGGAATGTTCTCCCGTCCGAGTCTGAACACGGCTTTTCAGCTTAGTCGGGGCGGTCTGTTGTTGATTAACTACGATTTGCCCGAAAGCGATTTTGGCGGGGAGCGCAGCGCGGACAAGGAGCTGATGAGTGAGCTTGCCGAGATGATGCTGAAATACCGCCATCAAACCACGATCTTGCTCTGTCTTAGGGCTGGAGCCGAGCGCACCCGACGCGACTTCTTGGCCCGGCTTGAGGACATGACGATGGTCGAGCTGAGCGAGCAAGTCTGGTTCGGCAAGGCCGCCAAGTCCTACCTGCGCAACCTGGCCAGGCGTAAGGGCTTCAAGTCACTCGCCGGGCTTTGTACGCAGATCAAGGATGCGGAGCGCGGGTACGGGCTCACGGAGCTCGACAATATCTTCGGCAAGTGGGCGGAAAACGAGCTCAAGACCAAGGTCTATCCCCAATATCAGGAACTCGCCAGTGCTGGCCAGGTGACGCTGCGCGAGCGCGCGGTCGGGAGTGCCTACGCCGAGCTGCAGGGGTTGATCGGCCTGGCTGACGCCAAGGCCGTGGTCGACCAGGCGCTCGCCTATGCCAAGGCCGAGAAAACTTTCCGTCACCAGGGCTTTCCCGGTGGTACTATCTCCCGGCACATGGTCTTCTACGGTAACCCCGGCACTGCTAAGACCACGGTCGCCCGTCTCTACGCCCAGATCATGAAGGACAACGGCTGCATGCCCGTCGGAGACCTGATCGAGTGCGGTCGCGCCGACTTGGTCGGGAAATACGTGGGCTGGACGGCACCGACGGTGCGGGAGAAGTTCCGCGAGGCTAAGGGATCGGTGCTGTTCATCGACGAGGCCTACTCCCTTCTGGATGAGCGGGCGGGATCCTTTGGCGGCGAGGCTATCAACACCATCGTTCAAGAGATGGAAAACCACCGTGACGACGTCACCGTCATCTTCGCCGGTTACACCGAGCCGATGGAGGACTTCCTGGAACAGAACCCCGGCCTGCGCTCGCGCATCGGCTTCCACGTGCACTTCGCCGACTATGACATAGCCGAGCTCTGCCAGATCACCCGCCATATGGCGGAGGAGCGGGGTTTTACCCTGGCCGCAGGGGCTGACGAGCAGATCTCTGCCATCATGTCCAAAGCCATCCTGACCAGGGACTTCGGCAACGGCCGCTTCGCCCGCAACCTGCTTGACCAGGCCGCCCTCTCCGCAGCCGCCCGCCTGGTCTCCCTCGATCCCGCCAGCATTGACAAACAAACCGCCCAGACCCTCTTGGCTTCTGACTTCAGCCTCCCTGCCACCCTCGGCCGCCACTCCCATAGGGTCGGCTTCTGAGCCTGTCCCTTGTCCCCGAAGTGAGCTAGAAGACCTCGACCTGGCAAACCTTGAGTGCGGCCAGGGCGGTCTGGTGGCCTTTCGGGGTAGCGCCGGCGCAACAGCTTGCGTCCACTCGCAGGGGCACTTCTGGCAGGTAGGCCTTGAGTAAAAGGGCGTTCGAGATCACGCAGAGGTCGGTGCAAAGGCCGACCAGTTCGATGACGTCGATGGGCTGCCGGGCATGCTCTGTGGTCAGATACTGGGCTAGTTCGACGCTACCAAAGGTCCTTTTGGCAAAACGCTGCTCAGACGAGAGACTGGCAGGGGAGGCGGCCAAGTCTGTCCTGCGTTTTGCCAGCTCCGCCGCGATTTCGGGTACGAGCTGCCAGCCCGGCTGGTCTTTGACGCAGTGCTCGATGGGTAGGTAGTGTCCCTCTTGGGTCTTAAGATAGTCGGCCCCATGTGTGTCCATGGTCAGGGCCAGTCGGCCCGGCCAAGCGCGGATCTTAGCACACACCGCCGGGACGATCGCGCGCGCCTCCGGCGTGCCGAGGGCGCCGCTGACGAAGTCGACCTGCATATCAACGACCACGAGGAAGTCTTGAGGTTTTTCCATCAGGGGATTGTAGTCGATATCACTATATCTACGATTACGTCCTGGTGGCCTGACGATTGCGTGTTGTGTAAATTGGGCATGAAATGGACTGCACGTCGTGCAGTGTTCAGTCATTTGATAAATAATTCATCATGTGAACCGGTGCGAAGAAGGTATAGGTTGGCCTTGTCGATTTGATACAGCAAAAGCCAATCCGGTTTGTCGGTAACGTTCAGATATCCAAATCTGCGTAAAGTTCTTCAGGCGTGCTGAATGTCTCGGTCTTGGCCTTGCCGCTGCGGGCGTTCCTCGCCCACTGAATCGCCTCGATGGTCTCTTCGCTAGGAATCTCATTCGGCGTGGGACAGGCGATCTCATAGGGGATCGCTTTGCGCATCGTGACTTCTCTCTGCTCTTGCATGATCGATTCGGTTCCAAAATTTATGGTATTATATATGCAACTATGAAAAATGAATTAATAGTCATAGATACGAACGTACTTGTCTCGGCTTTCCGGTCGCGTCGAGGCGCTTCTTTCCGTCTCGTGAGCTTGATCGGCCGTGGCTTGTTCGACATCGCGGTCTCGGTTCCGATGGCTTTGGAATACGAGATGATGCTGAAGCGCATAGATTCGGACAAGCGACCGGACGACGATGCGGTCGATGATGCCCTGGATTACCTTTTCAAGGTGGCGAAACGAGTGGAAGCGGTGCATTATCTCTGGCGACCATTCTCGACCGACCCCTATGACGATCATGTGGTCGAATTGACGGTCGTGTCCGGGGCTAGCGCGATAGTGACTTTCAACAAGCGCGATTTCAAGGATATCTCAGAGTTCGGCATCATGTTGTTCACGCCTGTGGAGTACCTGAGAAGATTGGAGCGATCATGAGTAGCATCAGCATCCGCATTCCTGATTCCCTGCATCGCGGCTTGCGGGATTTCGCCGCGCGAGACCACGTCTCGATGAACCAGTTCATCGCCTCGGCCATCGCCGAGAAGATGTCGGCTCTGGCCGCGCAGGATTATCTCGAGGCGCGGGCTGCACGCGGCTCCCGAACCCGCTTCGAGCAAGCGCTCGCTCTGGTACCGGACGCAGAGCCTGATGAGGCGGACAAGCTGGTTTGACCTCTCGCGATTCGTCCGAAATAACGGGGGGACATTCTAAATTAAATAACGAATGAGTACACCGCCCCAAGGCAATTTTAGGTGTTCCCGAAGCGGGGGTGGGGGCTATTTTGAGTGTCCCCGTCCTTTTCAAAATTAATAGGATAATGGATTGCGCGTCCTGCACTTGAGCTCACAAGGTACGAGGCAAGCTATTCTGAGGTTTCAGGGAAAATGCTCGCAGCGAATTCCTCAAGCTGCTGACGTTGGTAACTTCCCTGGGAGAGGTCGGCTTTGAAATAGCGTTCGGCAACGGCAAGCAGTTGATCGGGCCTCGTGCTCATCTATGTGGTCTGCATCTCGTCGCGGGAGAAGAGGATGTTCTTGGCAAGGAACTCGGGGAGGGCGTTCGCGCGGATCCTGGCGATTCGCCGCTGACTTAGCGGTTCGCAGAAGCCGCGGGGGACGAACTGGCTCCGAAGGCGGGTTCGTCTGGTCCAACGCGGGGCGTCTTGCCAAAGGACATCGTGGCAAAAGTACTGCACAACAGCCTCGAGGAAGGCTTGCCAGGGGAGGGCGGCGAGACTCGGTGTCGCGGAGGTCATTATCCTAGCGTCATGCGGCGGGAGCTTGCGCCAGTCGTTCACCAATTTCGGGATAGTGCGCAGCACCAGGTCGACCTTTTGCTGGTCGGGATGCGGGCTCAGCTCCTGCTCGACGAAGGCGCCGATCTCCTTAGCGTCGTGGTAGCCGATCAGTCGGTCGGCAGGTTCGAGCGCACCGTCCATGAGTTTGTAACCCGCACGATCCACATACGCGACCATGTCGTCATAACTCGGGCAAACTTGCCCTTTGCGGATACGCGAGACCGTCGAGGGGCTGACCTGGATCAGCGCCGCCAGCTCGCTGTCATTGAGACCACGTGCAGTGCGCATCTTCTCTATGAGGCTCGCCGCATATCCAGCCTTGCTCGTTTTCATGTTCCAATTCTATCAAATAATATGCACATGTGCAAATTAGATCAAGAAATGGACTGTACATCGTGCAGCACTCAGTCACTGGATAAATAATTCATCATGTGAACCGGTGCGAAGAAGGTATAGATTGGCTTCGTCGATTTGATACAGCAAAAGCCAATCCGGTTTGTTGGTAACGTGCAATTCGCGACAATCTGCCCAATTGCCTTTTAGGTCGTGGTCATGGTAACGATTAGGTAAGGGCTCCCCGTTGACGAGTAGTTCGAGGACCGTTTTGAGTTCATCGGGATCGTAGTGCTTTTTAAGCAGCTTTTTGAGATCCCGTTTGAACTTGGCCGAGCGCTGGATAGTTTTCATCAGATACCCAAATCCGCGTAAAGTTCTTCAGGCGTGTTGAACGTCTCGGTCTTGGCCTTACCGCTGCGGGCGTTCCTCGCCCATTGAATCGTCTCGATGGTCTCGTCGTTAGGAATCTCAGCTGACGTGGGATAGGCGATCTCATAGGGAATCGCCTTGCGCATCGTGACTTGGGTCAGGAAAGTCCGGATAGCGGTCGTCAAGTCAAGCCCCAAACCTTCCAGAACCTCAGAGGCTGAACGTTTAAGCGTGCTGTCAACCCGGACAGCAATCGTTGTCGTGCTCATTATTATCTCCTTTTGTACAAAATAAGTAAGATAGTAATAGTATAGCACCCAACATGACAATGTAAAGTACTTTCCGGGGCTATTTAGAATGCCCCGTCCCCGCCGTCCTTTTCGCTTTCGCCGGGCACTGTAGGGGCGCCATTCTGGCGCCCGCCGAGTGCAGCTGACACCTCTTCGTCGTAACGTCCGATTAATCACCCACCGTCCGTGATCTAATATAACCATCGGAAGCGCACTGCTTCCGCCGCCAACCGCGAAGGGCCCGCTCCTTTCTCTTGGGTAGATGTTATTGTTTTGTTGTAAACGGGCCCTTCACGGATAGGTACTTGAAATATAGAATAAATAATAGTATTATTCAAAAATGGGTAATTTTGATAGAGAATCCTTGAAGAATACCTTGGCCGCGCTCGACGAGGAGGTGTCTCTTCGCTTCGGTAACGATGGAAAACGTCTGCAAATGGTAATCGTCGGTGGTAGCGCCTTCGTGTTGTCTGGTTTGAATTTGCGCGTTACCCATGACATCGATGCCCTGTCAGCTTCGCAAGCCCTTTCCGGCCTGATGGAGAAATATGGCATTAATATGCAGGTGGCGGCCTACGCTGACTCTTTTCCTTACAACTACGAGGATCGCTTGGTGAAATTGCCTATCAGTGGACAGAAGATCGATTTCTTCGCCCCTTCCCTAGAGGATCTCGTCGTCTCGAAACTTTACGCCTTGCGCCCGCCAGACATCGCTGACTTGACGAGCGACGAGGTTCTGGCGCGGCTTGATTGGGCGAAGCTTGAGCGTCTGGTCTATGGCAAGGATGAAGCTGCGGCGAGCGCTTTATCCGAGCGACGATACCAGGAGATGGTTCGCGCTTTCCGCGACTATGAGGGGCGGTACCGACGATGAGGAAGCTTGGATTCATCGGTCACCTCAAGCAGCAGATCGCTCATTTGAGCGATAGCCGCTCCTTAAGCATCGCGAAGTTGGCCAGACTTGCTGCTGGCCCTTGCCCTCGGCTTCGAGAAGCGCTTTACCTCTACGCGCGCCTGGCCGGGAAGACCGGATTGCTCATGCGCAACGTCGAGGGCACAGAACTGTCCGAGGAGTATACGAAACTGAATCGACGATTCGAAGACGATTCGGCGTTGGTGCGCGCTCTGGTCGAGGGCGACGTCGGCATACCGGCCCGCTATCGAAAACTCTTCGATGGTTTCCAAGCGCTTAACAATGCAACTGCACGCGACCGTGAAGTCTCCCTACTCCTGCGCGAGAAGACGCTCCAGGTGATGCGGCAAAAGGCGCTGAGCAATTACCGCATCTACACGGCCCTCGGCCTCAACCCTGGCAACATCAATAGCTACCTCAAGAACGCCGACCCCAGCAAACTCAGCCGCCAAACCGCCCGTCGCATCTACGACTACGTCCTGGCAGCCTGACGGCCGCGCTTCATGCATGGGTCCTCGAAGGGCCGCTCTTGCCGGCCGCTGTAGGGGCGCCATTCTGGCGCCTGCCGAGTGCAGCCGCCATCACCTCGCTGCGCCGTACAATTAATCACCCATCGCCCGTGTTCTAATATAACCATCGGAAACGCACACGCTTCCGCCGCCAACCGTCAAGGGCCCGCTCCTTTCTCTAAGTAGATGTTTGTTTTGTTGTTTTGTTGTAAACGGGCCCTCACGGTGCAACGTCGGGTGAAGTAGCGTCGCCGCGGTCAGGTGTTATAATCTGCTCATGTCAACCTCGCAAAATCTCTGGTTCCTCGTGTTCGTGATCCGCATAGTGGCGGAGGCGATGTTCGACGATGACCAGGCCAAAGCTTATGCCGAGCTGAAGGGCTCCGGCGCGCTCCAGCACTTCGCCGACCACTATGACATCCTCCACACCCAAGGTGACGATTATCTCCTGACCGTCGCCAAGTCCTATCTCAAGGCCGCCTGATGCTGCTTTACCACGGAAGCAACGTCGAGGTGAATGCGCCCCGGGTGGACTGTGGCCGTGCGAAGGTCGACTTCGGCCCCGGTTTCTATCTGACGACCTTGGCCGATCAAGCTGAGAAATGGGCACGCCAACGTGCGGGGGAGAATCAAGTCAGGGGAATCGTCTCAGTCTTCGATTTCGAGGACTCGGACCAGCTCTTCCATAAGAGCTTCGACGGTTATAGCGAGGACTGGCTCATGTTCGTGGTGGAGAATCGACGCTCAGATTTCCCGGTCGTGCGCTACGGCTACGACGTGATCTCGGGCAACATCGCCGACGACAAAGTCGTCCGGGTCATCAACGATTTCATCGAACGCCTGCAACAAGGCCGGGTCGATGAAGTCCAAATCGCCGCAACGCTTCGTGACCTGACCTACCAAGATGCCAACGACCAATACTGCTTCGCGACCGAGAAAGCCTTGCGCTTCCTAAAATTCCAAAGATCCTACGAGGTGTGATAATGATCGTCCAAGACTCTTTGATTAATATGCTAGTGTCGGAATACGCGAAGAAGCACCACGTCAATCTTGACGCCGCTATGGACGCCGTATACGGTTCTGGCGTCCTCGAACTCATCGCCAATCCCGATTACACCTACTCGACCTGGGCGGTAACCGATTTGCTCGACCTGATGGACAAGTTGGAAGATAAAACAAAATAATCCGGGGACGCTCTAAATAACCCCCCATCCCTCCCTTCGGGGACACCTAAAATTGCCTTGGGGCGGTACACTTATTCGTAAGCAGAAGCAGGGCAATTTTAGGTGTCCCCGTATTTGCGTCTCCAAAAGCGTTAATTTTTCATTCGATATTTGCTCTAATTCAGTCTTTAAGAGGCAGTTTTGCATTGTTTTTTATATTCAAACGCATTGAAACAAAGGAGGCAACATGGCTAAGGTATTCGTCGTAGAGAACGACTGACAGGCGGATGTGAAGGTGTTTGCCGAGCAGAATGAGTGGCAGGCGGATCTGCTGTATTACATCGTGGACAACGATTGGCAGGCCGAGGGTGACGAGAAGTGGTTCTATGTCGCGAATGAGTGGGAGGCGACGGTGAAGATCTTCTGGACGCCCAATGAATGGGAAGCGGACCTCAAGGTTTATCGGGAAGAGAACGAATGGCAAGCCAAATGGCAGAATAGCAATGCCTGGCAGAACCGACTCAGCTAGTTAGTGTTGAGCGCCCACTGGCACCTGGCTGCGGGGACAAGCAAGCATGCCCCCGGGTTCGCGGGACGGGCGACCTCCCAGCGGTTCAAGGAGTACGTCGAGGCGGAGTCGGGGCAGCCTCTCGTGGATTTTTCGGATCGGTTCATCGTGGAGGGCGAGGGCGGCGGCGAGTAGAGGCAATAGAGCAGGCGGAAGGTGGAGTGTTTGCAGAGACGGACATCGGTTATCTGCAAAAGTGGTAACAAAAAGTCTGCAAAAGCAGTAATAGAATACCTGCAAAAACGGTAATACACTATAATGAGCATGTGAGATACCAGTCGAGGATCATAGACCAAGAGCTTGAGATGCAGCTTCGTGCCGCCGGCGCGGTGCTCGTACGCGGGCCGAAAGGATGCGGTAAGACAGAGACCGGTCGTTACCACTGTAAGAGCGAAGTTGACATTGACGAAAGCCCGGCTATCATGACGGCGATGCAAAGCGACCCTGTGCTCTTGTTGGCTGGGAAGGTTCCACGATTGATTGACGAATGGCAAGAACAACCGGTGTTATGGAATACCGTTCGACATGAAGTCGACCGACGCCAAGAGAAAGGGCAATTCGTTTTGACCGGTTCCTCCAATCCTGAGGAAACGGCGAAGTTGCATAGCGGCGCCGGGCGTTTTGGTGTGGTACGCATGCAGACGATGTCATGGTTCGAGCGGGGCTGGTCGAGCGGGGAAGTGTCTCTGAAGAATCTGCTGGCAGGGGACTCGGCGACTTCAGGGGAGGTGCCCGTAGACGTCCAGTCGATCGCCCGCCGGATGGTGATCGGCGGCTTGCCGGTGAACCTTGGTCTGGACGAGGACGCCGCTTCTCTGAATATGGAGAACTATTTCGACCTGCTCTGTGAGGTTGATATGAGCAGAGTATCGAACCGTCGGCGCGACCCCGTCAAGGTTCGGCGTACCCTGCAGTCAATCGCCCGCAACGTCGCTACCGAGGCGCCGGTGAGCCGTATCGTAGCCGACATCGGCGAAGAAAACGGAACGGCTGGTGAGAAGACCGTCCGGGAATATCTTGATGCCTTAGAGCGTTTGATGATCATCGAGGATCTGCCAGCCTGGAAGCCCCACATCAGGACTCGGGCCCGTTTGCGCGGCGTGCGCAAACGCCATCTGGCCGACCCGTCTTTGGCTGCTGCGGCTCTCGCTTTGAATTCCGGGCACTTGGTCAAGGACCTGGAGTACTTGGGATTCCTGTTCGAATCCCAAGCCATCCACGATTTGAGGGTTTATGCAAGCGCTTTACGGGGAAAGGTGTTCCATTACCGCGATTCGAACGGCGTCGAAGCGGACGCGATCGTGGAGTTGCGTGATGGCAGCTGGGCTGCCTTCGAAGTGAAACTCGGCATTGGTGGTGCCGAGGACGGTGCCCGTAGCCTGTTAAAAGTGCGCGACACCGTAGATACGAGCAAAGTTGGCAATCCGTTGGCCCTGGTGGTGATAACCGGCAGCGGCATCGCCCATCGGCGCAAAGACGGTGTCTATGTTATTCCCCTCGCTACTCTCAAACCATGATTGAGCGCAGAGATGGCGATTGGCAAATTTAATCGCGTGCAAGCATAGCAGAGTACGATGGTTAGCCGTAACCTGCTCCACTCTGGCGTTCGCCTGATGCGCAGACGTGTAAGAGACCTAGTTCTGCATTCAGCTCAGGGCCCGCACCCATTTGTGATTGATAACAAGCGCAGGGATGGGAGCAGAGTAGCGTTTTACGAAAGAGTGAAGCGTTCTGCGCGCTACAATGGGGTGGTCGTGAAAGCGTTGATAGCATATTACACGGGGACCGGCGGGACCGGGATGGTGGCGCGAGAGCTCGGGCGGCAGCTTGAGGGGTTGCGCTGGCAGATCAGGGTTGAGCGGATCAAAAGCGAGGCCACGATGATGGTCGACGGTTATGACCCGATCATACTGTTGTTCCCCCTGCATGCCGAGAACGCGCCGCAGGGGGTGTATGACTGGATCGACGGGCTGCCCCTGGGGGAGGACCGGCGCGTGATCGTCATCTGTACCAGCGGCATGGGCGAGATGCCGGGCAATCGCGGCGGGCGGTGGCATGCGATCAGGCGGCTTGAGGGCAAGGGGTATGACCTGTGGTACGAGGATTCGGTGTTGATGCCCGCGAATTATCTGGCAAGTGCGCCCGCGTCGGTGAACCGCAGGTTGCTCGCCATGATGCCCAGGCAGGTCGCGCGGATCGTGGCCGGACTCAAGACGGGGCGGCGCCGCAGAGTGCGGCCGGGCCTGATCGACCGGCTGGTCTCGGCTGCCGGCGAGAGCTTCAAGAAGGGCGAAGCGGCCTTTGGCAAGGGGTTGAGTGCGAGCGCGGTTTGCGCCGGTTGCGGCTGGTGCGCTGGCAACTGCCCGGCTGCCAACATCACGATGGAGGGCGGACGTCCCCGCTTCGGCGACGCCTGCCAATTCTGCCTCGGCTGCCTGTATGGCTGCCCCGAAAAAGCGATCTCCTCGAATAATCCCAAAGGGCTCCTGGCCGGCGGCTACGATCTGCAGGCGCTGCTGCCGAGGGCGGACGGCGATGGTGCGGCCGGGGATGGCGATGGAGAGCGGCCGTCTGATGACAGGCCACAGCCGCCCAAAGGTCTGCTCTGGTCAGGCCTACGCCGCTATCTCCGCAGTTTTGAGTGAAAAGCAGTCAGGCTCCGCAGAACTCCCCGGAAGCTCAGGAATCACATCGACTGCAGATCAACCAAGGTGAGCGCGGGATCGTTCTCGGCCAGCTGCAGGCATCCCGCGGTGAAACCTTTGCGCGCGAAGAGCATGAACGACTTCTCTGGGAAAGCCGAGAATTGGGGGAGTTGGCTTTTCCGGCGTAGCTCCTCGAGGATGTCGCTGCCGACCAGCTTCTTCGACCACTTGCATTCGCAGAAGAGGGCTTGGCCGTCTTGGTTATACGCGAGGATGTCGATCTCCTCCTGGCATTTGCGCTCGGGGTTGTTGCCCCACCAGCGTCCGGCTTGCTCGAAGACGAGCGGAAGACCCGCGGTGCCGTCCTGGCGCCACAGCCATTCCAGACAGATCTGTTCGAAGACCGGCCCCATGAACTGGTCGATCCCTTCGATGATGCCGGGCAGGGCGAGAGCTGACTTGCCCGCGTTGATCAGTGAGAGGCGCGACGGGATGAAGCGGTACCAGAAACGGAACATATTATCCTTGACTTGGTAAAGCACCTGTTTCGTCGTCGCTGCAAGTGGCGGCACCACCCGCTGGACCAGGCCAAGCAGTTCGAGGGTCTTCAAGACTGCGACGAGGTTACCACTGGTGAGCCTCGATTTGGAGGAGATCTCCGAGTACTTATGGCTGCCGCCTGCGATGGCCGTCAGGACCGTGTTGTAGGTGGCGGGGTCGCGGAGCTCCTGCCGGAGCACGTTCTCCGGTTCTCCCAGCAAGGCTGCGCCTGGTTGGAGGAAACTATTCTCGAGGTTGCTCGCGTAAGAGTGTCCGGTCTGGTAGAACTCGAGATATTTGGGGATTCCCCCGTAGGCTCCGTAGACGCGGGCGACGCCGTCCCGGTCAAGCTTGGGGAAATAGGCACAGAGGTCGGCGAACTGGAGCGGTTTGACTTCCATCTGCATGGTCTGCCGTCCGTAAAGCGGGGCTGCGCCGTCAAGGAATTGTTTCTGCATCTGGGAGATCGCTGATCCGTTCACGATGAGGAAGAGCCCCGAGGATTCCTTGCGCTTGTCGATCAGATGCTGCAATAGCGACGCGGCTTTGGGGCAGGCCCTTTGCAGATAGGGATACTCGTCGATGACGAAGATCAGGCGCCGCCGCTCGGCCAGATCGAAGACCTGCGCGAAAGCTGCCTGCAAAGACGGGAACGTCGGCGCCGCGTTCGCCTCTCCTGCGAAGCCGTCGAACTGCATGATAGTGCTGCTAAGCGCACGCAGGTTGTCTTCTTCGCTCCCCTCCAAGGCGCTGAAGAAGATGGTTGCCTTGTCCCGGCAGAACCAGTTGATCAAGCTCGTCTTGCCGACCCGGCGCCGACCATAGAGCACACACATCTCGAACTGTTTCGAATCATATCTTTGTTGCAGGGCCCTTAGCTCTGTCTCGCGTCCCACGAAGCTCATCTGCTCTCCTCTAAGTTGCTATATTAAGAAATACTATAACACGATATAGTAAATCGTACTAGAGTAATTGTGCATATGGGCTCCTGGTCAGACCCCGCAGGGCCCCCGATACACGATGGTGTCTGATTTGTGAGCACATCCGCTGGGCGAAAAAGCGGACAGGCGAGGAGGCGGCAGGGGAGGGGGACGTGGTATAAAAGGGGAAGCTCATAGAGAGTGCGCGAGGGACAAGCCCGAAGACCGCACGGCAACCTGGCTGGAAGACCGGCCGTTGGTGCCAAAGCTTGGATGATGAGCGCGCGCCCAGCGGCGCCCGGCCCATCGTCACGACGATGGGTTTCGTTTTGCCTGACGCCTCCCTTGAGCTGACCGTGTCAGCCGAGACGAAGGAGGCAACCGATGACGGAAAATACGAGGCTTCGCGCGAGCCGGGAGCGTGGCGGCGAGCAGCCGTCGCTTGGGGAACTGCGCAAGCGCATGTGGGAGCTGCGGCAGGCAGAACTTCTGGATCGGTGCGGGTTGCGTGAGCTTTTCAAGTATGAATATTGGGGGACCTGGCACGTGCCCTCTTTCGCTAAGGCAACGCATTATGCCAAACTCTTCTACGACGATACGAGCCGGGCGCTGGATGAGGATAGCGCGCGGATGCGGCGGTTCGAGGCAGAGTTGAAGCTCCCGGGGGCAGACCAGTGGGCGCTCAAGGCCGAACGACTGGCCGCACAGCAACGTGATCACGGTCCTTACCGGCGGCAAGCTGCGAAGACCATGCGGAGCAAGGTCTTCGGCGTGACCGGTTCTCGCGAGCAGGTCTGGCTTTACCCTGAGGCCATCGCGAACATGACCGCCGCGTTTGAAGCGGGCGCTCCCTTCATCTTTCCGGAGGGGTTGGTCACTGGTCTGGTCGAGCGTTTTGAGCAGAGGCCTGAGGCCTGCCAGCGTCTCGCCAAGAAGATCACTGCTTTCCCTGTGCTGGTGGTCTGGTATGATCTCGCCGAAGAACGCTTCCTAGATGAAGGTCCTGTCGAGGATGCGGGGAGCGCGAAGGGCGGGGAAAGTCCGGGCTACGGCGGTTTCTGTCCGGTCGGCGGTTCGCAGTCAAAGGAGCATCAACGTGAGCTCGCGGAACGAATGGCAGAGCGGGCAGAACGGGCAGAACGGGCGGAGCGGACAGGGCGGACAGAGCGGATGGAGTCGGCGGGTGCTGGCGCAAGGAAAACGAAGAGGAAATATCTCAGCAAGCCAGCCCCTATCCTCTCCGCCAGCTATCGTGGCGAGGCGCAGATGAAGGCCCTTTTGCAATACGCCGGCGGGATCTGCGGCGGGCTCGAGCGCCAGGGTCGCGTGATGCTCGGTTTCGCCCTCGAGCCGACCTGGGGCCGCGTCGAGCTGGAGATCGCGACGCTGCTCCCGCTTCACGAAGACATAAACAGTATCTATGAAGCGGCGGGCAACATGGCCTTCCTCGACCGCAGCGAGCAGGATTTCATCTTCTATAATGGCGCAGCCGAAGCCGCACCCGATGGCGCGCCCGCCCTGACTCGGGTCGGCTTCCAATCTTGGCTGGACGCGATCGGCTGCAAGGACAAAGCCGAGGCCCGCGCTAGGAGAGGATGATTGCTCGCACTCGATCCTGAACCACGGGAACACCTCCCACCTTCGGGGACACAGAATGACCGAAGGTCGTTCGCGCGTAGCACTTGTGTGTCCCCGAATCACGGTATGACTCTGACCTGGCTTCGGGGACAAGCAAGCATGTCCCCGGGTTTTAGGGGGATGACGACAGTAATCGGCAAGACCGCAATTGAGCATTGTTTCCCCAAGAGAGGGTCAACGAAAGGAGGATCTGATGAAAGCAGCGGACACGCAAACGCAAGAAGCTCAGAATCAAGATGAGGAAGCTCTGGTGCAACGTCTGATCGCGTTGCCCATAGCCGATTTCGAGGCCCGGATGACCGCGGCGCTGATCTGGAAGCACAATCATCTCGACCAACCACCGCACATCCCTTACGCTCCGAAGATCATGCGCTATCGCCGCGCCCTCTGCTATCTCGTCTTCGACGTCCCCCTTGCCTATCGGATTGACCTGGACGGCACAGACAAAGCAGACTGGGCGAAAAACTTCCTGCATTATCAAGACAAGATGCAGGCTTGGTACGGTGCCGCTGAGCTTTGGCCGGGCGGTTGGCGCAAACGTTTCAACGGCGGCGCTTTCGGAGCGATGATCAGCCGGGTGTACGAAGAGCTCCAAACAACGATGCAGCTGTACAACCGTCCACGCGTCCAAGCCCTGATCGACGTAGTCCGGAACAATCTCCCGAAGTTCGGCGGCCTCGAGATGAAGATGGCGCAGTTGCTGGACTAGAGTGTCCTCGCTTCACATAATATCTAAAATATTAGCTATTCCAGCTAAAATCTCCAAAATTAGCTAAAATAATAGCTATGATTGAACTTGAACAGACGAATCCGGTAGAGACGATTCCTGAAGGGATTGCGGCGCGGGTGCGTAAGCGGCGCAAGGAGCTGGGGCTGACTCAAGCGGAGTTGGCGAAGCGGTCGGCGGTGAGCTTGGGCTCGGTCAAACGTTTCGAACGCGAGCATAAGATTTCGCTCGAGGCTTTGGTGCGCATCTCGGTGGTGCTGCGTTCGACCGGGGATTTCGACCAGCTGTTCGCGCGGCGGCAATACCGTTCCATCCAGGAGGTGATCGATGAGCGACGCAATGCAAGATGACATGGAACTTCCCGTGGTGAGATCCTTGCTCGTAAAGTATGACGGGCGCCTGGTCGGTACGCTGGCCGAGACAACAGAGGGCGTGGTTGCTTTCGAATACGATCGGTCGTGGCTGGGCGATGGCTTTCCAATCAGCCCCCTCAGCCTACCTCTTAGGAGCGGCGTGTTCTTGCCAGGATTTCAGCCATTTGAAGGATTGTTCGGCGTTTTCAGCGATAGTCTGCCTGACGGCTGGGGGCGTTACGTCTTGGACCGCATGTTACAGCGACATGGTGTTAAGGTGGACGCGCTGAGCCAGCTGCAACGGTTGGCGGTCGTCGGAAGTTCAGGGATGGGCGCGCTGAGCTACGAGCCCGAGCTGGATCTCAGCGTAGCGTCGCAAGAGCTTGACTTAGACGCGCTCGCGGCCGAGTGCAAGAGTTTGATCGACACCCGCGAGGCAGCTGACGTTGACGAGCTGTTCTTGTTGGGCGGATCGTCCGGTGGTGCCCGCCCTAAAGTCCTGGTCGAGTCGGAAGGCGAGGACTGGATCGTCAAATTCCCCGCCTCGATGGACCAGGCCGACATCGGCGTGATGGAATACGACTACGCCCAGGCAGCGCAAGCCTGTGGCATCGAGATGCCGGAAGTTCGTTTGTTCGACTCGAAGACGGGGCCGGGCTATTTCGGAGTGCGGCGCTTCGATCGCCTGCGCAGCGAGGATGGCTCGATTCATAAACGACATATGATCTCGGCAAGCGCCTTGCTCGAGACCTCGCATCGGGTGCCGAGTCTGGATTACCAGGCTTTGGCTACCCTCACGTTGCGCCTGACGGACGACTTCTCTGAACTGCAGAAACTGTACCGCCTGATGTGCTTCAACGTTCTGGCACACAACCGCGACGACCACTCGCGCAACTTCAGTTTCCTTTACGACGATGACACGCAACGCTACCGGCTGTCTCCGGCTTACGATCTCACTTATAGCGTGGGCATGGGCGGCGAGCACGCGACGACCGTGAACGGAAAGGGGCGGGGAATCACTGAGGAGGACCTCTTCGACGCAGGCCGCGCCTTTGGCCTTGACACCAAGATTTGTTCAAAAATAATCGACACTGTCGCGACTGTGGCCGTTCCGCTGGTTCGGAAATGGAGCGGATCGGTGCGGGTTTAAGAAACTGGGGAATTCAGCAGGTTCGGCAGCTTAAAATGATTCAATAGTCGCGAAGCTTTGGTTCTTCAGATTGTGCAGGCCACTGACATGTTTCATGCTGCCGTTTAGGGGAATTGATGAAATTTGAATGTCAAGATGATTAGTGATTTTAGCCAGTCTCATTGCTGCAAAATTATTTTCTTGATTTTGTCCGGGCCCAATGAAGATTCCCGTAATTTTGCCAAAAGTTTCGATTGGCATTGGAAAATATGGCTTAACCCCATGATTAGTTGAGCGTACTTCTAGATTGAAGCTATGACTATTAACTGTTTCTTCATTTATTTCAGTTGCTGGAGCTTTACCGAACTCTGAATTTCCCGTGGCAAAGATTAATCTATATTCTTTTTCTTCAGCAAAGTGATGATCTTTGAACGAAAGTAATAATTCATAATACTCTTTAAAAACCTCAAACTGAGGAGTTCTTTTATTGCTAGGGTAATCTAAGTCATTTGTAAAGCTATTTGCAAAATTATCCAACTTTGCCTTCTGCTCGTTCAACGAATAAACTACCTTCGATAACCAAAAATTAGCGTCAGCTAAAAAGCAGCCAAAGCAGCTCTTTTGTGGATATATATCTTTATAGTTTTTTATAAAATCTTTAGACCGCCAAAGCTGTGAAACTATACTATCGTTTATCTCAAATTCTAAACAGACACCATCATTCGAATATCCACGCCACATGGAAAGTAAATCGGGGCGTTCACAAAAACTAATTACGAAATATCTGCGCCGGGCCACATCTGCCTGAGAGTTAAAATCATCAACTATTTCATCAATACTTTTATATAAGCAATAATCGCGGTCTAAAAAATATATGAAATCATCGTCCCAGTTTCCTTTGCGATTCCTGAAATTTTCAAGTTTCGGTTTAAAATGATTAAAAGCCAATCTTCTACCGTATAGAAATTCTGACTTGTCGCTCATAAATTGGGTATCTGTCATCCACATTTCTTGTTTCTCAAGAATATTGTAAAAGAAACTGGCGCAGCCGGAACCTTACCCTTTAATTTTCAAATACCTTTGCCAAGCTCATTAAAACTCACTATTTACGGAGTACTTTACCTGATTTTTGAAAACATGTCAACCGTTTAGACGGTTTTTTGTAAAATTTTCTGGTAAAGAAAAAACGACAATATAGGTAGCAGTTACTGCGAGATTGTATATACTTATCGCAAGTATATATTCTTTATAATTATATAATTATTACTTTTATGAAAAGAAATAAAGCTATATTTCCAATCATTCTATAAGTTTCATTTCTCTTGCGAAATACTCCTTTGCTGAATGATACCCTAGGATCTTGCGCCATTTGTTGTTAATCTTCTCAGCAACCTGTCTTACAACTTCTTGTCCATATTCTTCTATGTCATGGCCTTTCTTAATGCCGTTCCTGCGAATAAGACCATTGCAGTTCTCGTTAGAGCCTCTTTCCCAGGACGTGTAGGCATGAGCATAGAAACATCTAGTGCGATATGAACCGCTTATGCCGAGGAGCTCGAATATCGACGTCTCAAAGTCAATCGGACGGGCGAACTCCGATCCATTGTCCCAGGTGACAGAGCGGAAAATATTGGCGAAGCGCTCTTCCCCGATGATAAGCTCCACTTGATCAAACCACGCGGCTACATTCTCATGTTCCTTTGAAGCGAGGACTACCGCGATAAGATAGCGGGTCTTCCTTTCGACCAAGGTTAAGATTACCTCCTTCTTCCCGCCACGCTTACCTACAATCAAATCACCTTCCCAGTGCCCGAACTCCTGTCTTTTGTTTACCGCATCCGACCTGAACTCAATCGACTCCCCTCGGACATACTTCTGCTTATAGGTATATCTTTTCTTTTGAGCTTTCCGCTCGATTTCTGCCATCGGCAGGTTCTTATCGCTGTACCCAAGTACGCCGTTATGCGAGTAGTTGTAAAGCGTCTTAAAACACACATACGCCGACAACTTCCCTTCAATTCGGGCCCGACCGCACACTTCATCAGGCGACCGGCCTTCAACGACTATCATCTTGTGATACCAAACGGCAGCGTCCATGTACTTCTCGTCGGCTAGTTTCAGACCATATCCTTTATTTTTCTGCCTTTTACGAAAAAGGCGTTCCGCTGCCTCCCAGTGGTACTTCAGCACCCTATCTTGTTTACTTTTTCTGCCAATAGCATAAGTATTTTTTTCGGCCGCTTCCCAAGTGGAACCTCTCCTAATCTCCCTCTGGATTGTCCGTCGGCTGCGTTCCAAGGTCTTCGCGATTTTGGAAACCGGCATTTTCAATTCATTTAGGGCTATGTCTATGAAATGCCGGTCGAGCGCGTTAAGGTATTTACCTGGACGATTGCAGCTTCCTTCGTCAAGATATTGCTCAAGTTCTATGGTAAGTCCGGCCAATGTTCGCCTCCTCTGTTCGTAGTGGATTTTATTAGCTTTATATAATTGTAATAATTCTATATTTATTGCAATTATATAATTTTTGAAATTATTTTGTCTTTTCCTGCATGTTTGACACTCATGTATATCTTCTTTATAATTCTATAAATGATATAATTATTCTTTTATACATATCTGCACGTGAGGAGCGGACATGAAGACGGTTCTTGTAGCCAATCAAAAAGGTGGGGTAGGGAAAACCACAGTCTCTGATGAGATCGCGTTTGCCCTGGAACGCCGGGGCTACAAGGTGAGCTTCCAAAACCTCGACCCGCAAGGTGGCGTCCTACATGCGCCAACCCTCCCCAAAGACGACGATGATTTTTTGATCGTAGATACTCCGCCTACACTCCACAAAGACTTTGCTGAGTGGTGCCGCGCGGCTGATCTCATCGTGATGCCGACACGGGCGTCCACCTTAGACCAGATTCCGCTTATGCGCTGCTGGGACAAGGCAGTGAAGTCCAAGACTAAAGCCCACCTTGGCATAGCCGTGAACTTCTACGATAAACGGCGCCTCGCTGATAGCGACTTCCTCCGTTACCTCGCTAACTGCGAGATGCCGGTATGGACGACTATTCCTACCACGACAGCTATCGTCCAGGCACAGGCCGCTCAGATGTCAATATATGAGTTCAACAAGAAGAATAAGGCCGCAGCTGCTTTCGAGGAGCTTTGCGACAGGATAATCAAGGAGGTTGGTTGAAATGGCTGAGAAGAAATCTGCTGAGATATTCACGAAAGCCGCCACAGAGCAGAAACGCAAGTATCAGAAAGTGGAAGGGAGTCGGGTACGCCTGCCCCTGCCCCCGGACGGCACGAAAGAGGAGAATGTCTCGGTCATTCTAAGGATGCCTGATAAGCTCAAATGGCAGGCGAAGGCAAAGGCAGCGAAACTCCATTCTTCTTTCTCGGCTTATGTCCGCGACCTAATCATCGCTGACCTGATAAGGAAAGATTAGTAAGACTCCTTAGCTATATTTATATAATTATTGCTTTTATATCTTTGCAATAAACATATCTTTTATAGCTTGCTATAAAATTAGCTACTATTCTATGATAGACTATGATTGAATAGAAGCTATTAACTGAAAGGCCGGTAATGTCGCAAGTTGCAAGCCAGGACAAACCCCGCGATCATCGCAAGAAGCCTGCGAGCGAGCGGCGTGACTCGAAGATCACGATGGGATTCACTCCGGAGGAACGCGATATGCTTGACACCCTAAGTGCGGAGGAAGATAGACCCATGACGCGTATCATCGTGCGTTCGCTTCGTGAGTATTATCAAAATCATCATGAGCAGGATATAGCCGATTAGAGATGAAGTACCTCACCGGGACATTCGCCTTCAACCTGCCGGATACCTTGGACACCTTCCAAGACTGGCATTATCCAGCCCTGCATTGGGACAAGCCTAACGTCTTCGACACCACGGAGTCTCCGCTCGGCAAATGGGGAATCAACTACGGAATCGACAACCCCTGCGGACTTCCCGTCGCCAACCACGTCCGCGCCGCGATCGACCTCTTACAGGAGGGCTATTATTCCTCCTTCCAGGGTACCCGTGAATACTTCATCGGCAATGAGAGGTACACGCCGCTTTTCTTCGACAAGCTCACTTCGCTCAGGCAGTCGCCGAACTGGGACAAGATAGACCGTGCCGTCGGCAAGGAATATGGCTGCACTTGGCTAGACTTCAAGGGGAATCATGGACTTCGATAAACATGTTTCGGTGATGAGGGAACTTGTCGCGGCCATCAACGCCGATCCAAGCCGCTTCGTTTTGAAGGGCGGCACGGCTTTGATGTTCTGCTACGATCTCGACCGCAACTCCGTTGACATAGACCTGGACGGAGAGGGGGAGAGATATGAAAAGTCCTCTGACGCCCTTTTTAAGATTGTTTCAACATTCTGCGAGAAGAGTAGCTATGATTACCGCATCGGAAAGGACACCAATACTGTCAAGCGCGCACTCATCAACTATGGCGATCCTTCGACCCCCCTTAAAGTCGAGCTTTCCTATCGCCGCCGCGATATTGACTTTGATACCGATACGAGAACCATAAACGGGATACTCGTCTACTCTATTGACGAGCTTTGCAAGATGAAGGCCTCGGCCTATCTGCACCGCGACCGTATCCGCGACCTCTACGACCTGACGTTCATTTGTGCAAAGTATTTTGATGACCTCGAGAAGGCCTCTGTTGAGGTCGTCCGCAACGCCTTTGAATACAAGGGCCTAAACGAGTTCGACTATCTAGTGAGAACCCAGGACGACCCACTAATCGACAATTCCCTTCTCGAGACACGCTTTCTTTCCGCCTACGATAAGGTCGGCTTAATGCAGCCCTCGCGCCTTAGCGCCAGAGCAGATGAAGTCAGAATCGTAGCGCACTATCAACCTGACCGCGATGACGACGGGTTCTTTGTAGACCCACCGATTCAAGACCCACCAGAGATATAAAAAGCATCTTAGAACCGCCCCTTTGGGCGGTTTATTTTTTCTTCTCTTGACCAACGTTACCGCTATTTCTATGTTAAAATCCCTTATGCGGTAACGCGCCCAGCACCGTATAAACCGAATACGAAAACTGCGTTTTCGTCTCGGCTTATACCACTGGCTCGAGCTTAAAGCTCGGGAGGCGAACCGGAGAGGGCCTACGCAACCCTGACCGGTTCCACGGCAGTCCTGCCGTGGGGGCTTTGAAAACCCTGCCGGGTTTGCCGCCCCGAGGAAAGCGCCTAGCGCTTCGTGGGGGAGACCCCACACCCCTCAAAAGACATTCGGCCCAGCTCTCGCCAGTTGGCGACCGACCGTTCGTTTGTAGCAAACGATACGGAAAGGTCGCTTCAAGACATATGGCGAGACCCAAGACAGTCACCCCTAAGACGGCACCCCTCGCTGTTCGCTTGACGGTCGCTGAGCGCCAGGCGATAAAGGCTGCGGCAGCGGCTTCTGGCGTGTCTCTTTCCGAGTTCCTGCGTTCCTCCGCGCTCGATGTCGCTGGCGATTATTACCCACTCGGATCGGGACAGCTAATCGCGGCGATGAGGGAGCTGTCAAACGCCATCACCCTTGCCGGCAATCGTAACTCCCAAGGGATCAAAGCACTCAACCGGATCGCCTACGGACTCGAAGAGGGCTTCTCCGTAGAAACCATCAGCGAAGACCTCGCCCACTTCGTAAGCGACACCAAGCCTCTGATCATCGCCACCCAACAAGAGATCAAGGAAGCGAAACAGAGGGTCGTCGCTCTCCAGTTCGCGGTTGACGCGAAGCTTCGGAAGGCAGGATTTTAGCCATGCCGAAGTTCGGGGCAAGAAGGGTGCATCGCTCTATCGTTGGAGTGCGCAACTACCTGCTCTTCGGCAAAGGGGAAGCCTACCGCAAGAACCTCGCCCTCGGCCGTAACCGCGTCCGTGCCTTTCACGCGGAGAACATGGTCTCACTCAACCCCCTTGACAGCTGGGACAAAGAGATGGACGCAAGCCGCAAGGCCGCCGGAAACGATACCGGATGGCGGGGACGTAAGTGCGTAAGGGCGAATCATCTCCTGCTCTCGCCTGATCCCGCCGACAAGCTGTCTACCCATGATGTGCTGGAGCTTGCGAATGAGTATTGCCGGGTTTGGTTCGGCTCAGATGGACATACTGGTAGCCTCGGGCTTTACGAATGGGTGGTGATAGTCCATGACGACGGCAGCCACGGTGTTGCCCACGCCCACGTTATCGTGAACAACACAGACCTCACAAACGGCAAGAGGCTACAGATCTCCGACGCCTCGAACCGCAGTCTCCGGCATAGCCTAAACGACCTCGCCCGCGCACATCACTTGCACTATTTCAACAACGATTATGCGAGCACGCTCTCACGTACCGAGGAGGAAAGAGATGAACACTACCAGGTGCCGGAGCCCGAGCGGGAAGCCTTCACGACACCGCGTAACCGCAGCTTCGCGGAGATACGTGCAGAAGGCACCGGAACCTACTCCTGGAAGTCGGACATCGCTGACCGGGTACGGATCGCCTACGAGACGGCCAAGGATATGTCCGGCTACGTCCGCTCCTTGAACGTGATGGGCATAAGCCTCGACTATTCAACCTCGAAAGCACACGCGGGAGACTTCATCTATCGCTTGACCGACCAGCCGAGCCGCCAGGTCGGCGCCTGGAAACTCGGCAATGACTTTCGCTCGGGCAATATCAAACGATACTTCTCTCGCGACGCCCAGATAAAGCGTCAGAAGAGCCCTGAGAGCGCCGCTGCGGCCATCGCGGGACAACTTTGGCCTAGAGGTGCAAGAAAGGTCGCGACAGTCGCTCCTGGTGCGAATTACAGCCTTAAAGACATCTCCCGAGCACTATCCTTCATAAACACTTTCGGTATCTGCTCGCTTGCCGGCTTCGACAAGCTCGAAGTGCGGAACCCGGCGGCGAAAGCCGAACTTGCCAACATCCAGAAAGTCGCGAGTGAAGCGAAGATGCTACCGGCGCGCTCTGTTAGCCAGCGTCCGTTATCGCCTCTTGGAGAACAGGCTCGGGACATTGCAGCCCGCAATAAGGCTAGAGGGGTCGGCAAATATGAGAAAGGCACGGCTCGGGACAGGGAACGCGAGATGTTTGGAAGCGGTAGTGGAAGGCACCACAGCTCCTCCGGTTCTCGGCCGCAGCAACATAGTCCGCAATCGAGAGGCCGCAGCTCGCCTTCTCGAGGTGCCCGTTAATCCAAAGAGAAAGGAACGACCATGAAAGTCAATGTCTATTTCGAGAACGGTCGTGTCAATATCTTCGACACAGACTGTTATACGACTAAAGACCCGATCAAGGGCGAGCAGAACGTTGTGACTGAGTTTCAGCTAACCCTCGACACCATTCACGAGACCGGGCTTTGCCTCGACGTCTACTTCCACGACGCCCCTGGCGGTAGCGGAGGTGAGTCTCCCCATTATGCGGAAGTGGAGCACACCCCAGGACGCTTTACCAAAATCCCCTACTCGAACAACCTGCTCTGCTGCCGTACCGCACTTGTCGGTAAAGACGAGGTTGACTACATCACACAAGTAACCGTAGACGACGAACTCGTCTTGTGGAAACAAGGTGGAGAGCTTATCAACGCCAATAAATTCAAGGCCCAGGAGCTTCTCTGTTACTCGAGCCCGGCAGTCGCCTCCTACAACGCGAAAGTGGCGGAGCTCTTCCGCTATCTACAACAAGCCAATCTTGGCATAAGCGACGAGGAGATCGCCGACAAGCTCGGCTACACTCCGAAAGCCCTGCAGAAAGCCTTAGCCGACGAAGAGGCAAACCTCGCAACGGAAGAAGCAGATGCCGAGGACGGGCCCGTCCTTCCTGAGAACTACATCTTGGCCAAGTCCCCCGATGATCTTTCTCCTGAAGCCCCAGTAGATGAGACCTCCACCGACGAGGATGGCGTGACTTCCTTCCTGGAGAGTCAGCTTTAAGCCACCTGAACGCATTACCATTGTCTTCACTTTGCCCTGTTGGGAGGGAGGTTTCAAATCTCTCTCTCTCCCTTTTCCCCGCCCAGCTTCAAACCTCTTACACCCGCTGCATGAACCGATAATCTTGTTCGCCTGCAATCTTTTAGACCTTTCCCTCTTTTCCTGCCTCCGCTGTCAAGCCTCACGTTTTGCCACGGCGCGAGCGGCCGCGCAAGGGCCGACCTCGATTACCGCTGGACGATGGCTGGCCATCGCCTCAGCTCCTTAAAGCGAGGCCTTGTCCCCTTGACGCAACCACTTGCGCCGTGGCTTCACATCGGCATTGACAACGGGGCCAGGAAGACCCCAAAGGAAAGGAGCCTGAAATGCAGGCAGTAGCAAACCAGATTGACAGCAGGGTGGCAAGGAAAGAAGAGTTTGAAGAGCAATTGAACAAGGCAGAAGAGGTAGCTACCATTTACCTTAAAAGGCAGGGAATCGAAGTCTTAGAGAAAGACTGGCGTTCAGGATCGGGTCAAGCCGACCTCATCTACAAAGAAGACAACGAACTCGTTTTCGCGGATGTGAGAGCCTCCACTACCGGAGAGCTACCGGAGGAGACTAACGAGGAGATCAGGGCAGGACGCAAAGCCGCTGAGAAGCTCGTCATCGACTACCTCTCCACTCATAACTACGAATCCTGCCGTATCCGTTTCGACATCATCGCCGTTGGCCTCTTAGGTAAAAGTAAGGCCTTTCTTCGTCATCACCGAGATGCCTACTCGGCGGGAGATTAAATCTCCCGCCGTCCTTTCCAGGACTTGGGTATTTGCACCTTGACAACTGAAAGCCTGCCACCAACTGAATGTTGCGTGGGTGCCGGGGACGGCCCCCAGCGAAGAGCGCCCGGACGCGAGTAATCTTGGAAGCGTAGTGTAGTTGACGCGAAGTGATATAAATGCTATAATTATATACAAGCTATAAATAAATATTTATAGCTTGTATATACCGTACTTTCTTATATAAAATCTATAAAGCTTTAAGGAGGCTACTATGAACAAGAACACCGCTCGTACAACGGCGATTAAAGCCGCCTTTTGCATCGCCCTTTCCCTTGTCCTTTCTCTCGCTCTTCTTGGTAAAACCGCCCATTCTGCTTTTGCAAACGAAAGCGAATCTGGTCATTATGTCTATACCCTGCACTACTCGGAAGCGTCAACATCGACTCCTCTGCGGGGAACATACTTTTCGGCTGCAAATGACCCTTATCAATTCGACCCACCTTATCCCTGGAAGCGTATGTCGGTAGTTACCGTAAAATACATCAACAAACACATGGACGAAATCCTTAAAGACACGTCTACTGATGTTCTTTGTTGGTCAACTGAAGAAGACATAAATGACCCCTCGATGGGTTTGCTATCGGAGCTTAATGAACACTCAAATGTAGACGCTAGAATCTCTGGTCTTCCGGATCAGAACGGCGACATCATCCCCGAAATTGTCCAGGTTTACCAAACTGCCGGCGAAGTTGTGATACCCGAAGACCTAGCCCTGCAAGCTGAAGCTAACCCCGATGAGCTTTTCATGTTCCCCGATCCACTTGGTTGGAACTGCCTTAATACTTGCGGCGACAAAGGCGGTTACATTACAAGTGAATGGGTCGCTAACCCTCAGCCGACCCCTAATCCTAAGCCTACACCGGCTAATCCCGTCCCTAATCCTAATCCACAACCAGAGCCTGAGCCTTCTCCGAACACTCCAGTTGCCCCAATCGTCCCAGTCGTTCCCGAAGAACCTGCCGGTATCACTAAAGCCGACCTCAGCGCTTCAGATTTCACCTTCGAGACCTCTGACACGTACAACAAGAAAACTCAATCCTCTGACGTCAAATCATCGGTCGCAGCTGGCAAGATAAAGGTCTACTACAACCAGTCAACGAAACGTCCGACCAAGGCCGGAAAGTACACCGTCTCGGTCTCTTGTACGGGATCCGACGCTTATAACGCGGCTATGATGCTGGAGCTTGGTACATACACCATTTACCCGCATAAGGTCTCCGCTCTCAAAGTCAAATCAGGTAACAACAAGCTGATTGTCTCCTGGAAGAACTTCTCGTCAAGTAAAGCCAACGCCTCCTCCTATAAGGTCTCCTATAAGACCAAAGGGACAACTTGGAAGACCAAATCGCTCAAATCAAGCTCTGCACACAAGGTAACTTTGAAGCTTAGGGACAAGAAGAAGTACACAGTCAAGGTCTCTGTCGTCCGCGCTGGCGTAAGCTCCACTAGTGCCACTAAAACGGCCAAAACCAAATAGCCGTGGTATAATCAAATGAGTTAGCGCCCCGTGGTTGTAACTGGTGTCGGGTGCGCCGATTAAGATTAGGAAGCGTCCTTTACGGGCGCTTCTTCCTTTCCTGGCGCAAACGTCTGAACGCTTTCGGCAGCTTCGCCACGACCAGCAAAAGCCGGATCGCTGCGGTTATCAGCTGTAAGACATCCATGAGGGCATCACCTCCTCTCCCCACGGGAAGATTAGGCGCACCCGGCGAAACGCTAACTCGTTTATCTATTCTACTTGGTAGTCCCCGGCGGCTCTAGGACTTAATCCTTCTCGTTTGACTTTTTCTGAATTAGTGCTATATTTATATCACCTTTTAATTTTGAGCCTGCCAAACTCAACTCACTATTGATTTCTGGCGCTCATCTTCTAGCCGCCTTCGGGCGGCTAGTTCTTTTCTAGTGCTCTTGCTGTGCCATCACGAGGACGCGGTATCTATCATCTGCCCCGTAACATGTGTACAAGCAGAAGTTCTGTCCTTTGCCCCTGATCACGTTTTTCCCATCCGCAGACTTCACCTCAGAGTTTTTGTAGAACTCCTCGAGATAACGCCTTAGCTCTGCTTTATCGCCGAAGTCGTTACGCAGCCAGAACCGCGATTTATTCCCCGGCACTAAACTCACGCTGGTTATTACAAGCCTCATGCTCCTGTCAGGTGTAACAATATATGCGTATGCGTGGTCTTTCAGATAAGAGCCCTCCAAGTACTTATTGAGGTCGTGGAACATCGAGCCATCGGCCATGTTATGACCGTATATGAAATTGTTCGCTTCATCGAGGCCTCCGTCAAGGTCAGTGGCGATTGCCCCATAACTTGATTGATGTCCCTCGAAATCATGATGTAGCCACCACTCCCGCTCTCCTTTGTTTGCATTTCCACCTTTGACAATGGGATAGTTGATTTTCGTTCCGGGTATGCAGATCCAGCCGATACATGCAGAGTTCGCCTGCTTCAACTTCACCCAGTCTGGGTTTGGCATCTTATCTGTGTCCTCAGTGTTTCCAACAGTGTCCTCTTGATAAGGCGCATACACACCTTCTGGTGTTTGCTTCCAGTACGCCCATACCTTATATAGAAGCAGAATAGCTGCGAGCGCAAACAATACGCTCGCAGCTATTAACGCCATCTTTATTGCGGTACTTCTATTTTTGGCGCTCTCTCTAACCACGCTACTTCTTACTGCCACCTTTTCGCTTCTTGGTGTATGCGACCGCGCCGGTCGCGGCTGCAAGCGCCATCATTATCACCGCCATCGTGATTAGGCTATAAAGAGGACTTTTCGCGTTTGCCGCTGTTTGTACGGCGCCGTCCTCGCTCCCATAAATGGAGGTGTCAGCTACGTCATCCTCATAATTCTTCGTCCAAATCCTAAAGCCTGAGAAAAACGTAGTATCGGAAGTGGCGTCTGCGTGTTTGGTCAAACTCTCAGAGGCGTTCTTCGACACTTCCGCATGAACCGTCTGCGTTGCCACCTGGTGATTACCCGCGTCGTCGATATTGTTCCAGGACTTGACGCAAGTCAAGAAAAGCGTTGGATTATATTGTTCGTTGTGCAGACCTCCGTCTGTGGTGCCGCGCATGGTCAGGCTTTCCCGGGTCGTGTAGATGTCAGGATTGTATACTTGCCCGTTATATATCGGATCGACTTTGTGGGTATAAGCCTGGAAAGGGAATACCTTATCACCGAAGACCTCATTCGGCAGTTCGTCATAGTCCCTCCAATTATGGCTTGGGTTTAGCCCACTGCTCTTAGTGCCGTCGCTAGTATCTTTAAACTGTCCTGGCGCCATACCCCCAGGATTATCCAGGGTTCCAGGATTTTGACCAGTAAGCGGCTGGTAGTGCCCCACATAGAAACCCTCGGCGACTGCACCATATACAACTTTCACGCCGGTGATGTACTCACCTGCTTGCAAAGCCAGCGCGCTCGCCTTGAGATCATATACTTTGCTAGTATCTAAACCGTCCTGCCATACCCTGTAGCCGACAGGGTACGAAATCAGACTCTGCTTATCTGGGTTCGTGGGGTTCTCGGGATTACCGGCTAGAGGTGCAGTCGTATATTGTGGTCTTATATCGACATTGCCACGGGTGAGGTTCGTCTCATAGATAACTGCGAACTTGCCATCCAGGTCAAGACCTGGTTCAACTGGATAAGTCTTGAAACGTTCTAGCCGCATACCCCAAGTATCAGCCAGCGTATTCAAGTCTTCTGTCAGGCTGAACTCGTCTACTCCTGAGTTTGATTCATTTCGCCCAGCAAACCAAAGTGGCAGCTCCTCTTTGCCGCGTAAGTCTTCATCGCCCCACTGCCTCCCGTCGAAAGCCACGACAGTCTCGTAGGGGTACCTTGGTAATCCAGGAAACGAACCCACCCGTCGGCTATCAGCTCCCGAAAGATAACACCCCGACGGTGATGCAGGTAACGCCAGGAAACCATGATGTCGATAACGTCACCATCACCTATGACGAACCGCCGCACGAGCTAGTGGTGCAGAAGTCCGACATCGACACTAGCGTCATGGTCGCGAACACTACCTACACGCTTTACAAATACACCGGTCAGATCGAGAACCCGACAGAAACCGACCTGGAAGCGACTGTGGCAGGCGACTGGAAGCTTACCACTACCCACGCCACCTTGTCTACCGGTAAATGCCTCTTCTCGCCGGTCGCCGTCGGCGCTTACAAGATCGTGGAGACGACCCCGAACGTAGCCTATCAGTCCCGTGCCCAGGAAGGCCAGGAGGCAGCGCAGTACTTTACCGTGGATAAGACCACGAACATAATCACCAAACAATACGCCGACTACACCCTAAAGCAGGTGCGGGTCGAGAAGTCAGACGCCGACACCAAGGTAGCGATCGCCGGCACCGAGTTTAAGCTCATGGTCTACCCCGCGGCTAAGGTAGCAGACGGCTCCGTTACCACCGAGCTGGCCACCGCCCAGGCGGATAGCGCGGGTTGGGTCAAGGTCTCGAAGGCATACGCCTATGACACGGCCGGAAACGTCGTTACAAACGACGGCTCGGCGGGTCTTACCCCCTTATCCGACGACACCACCACGCTGCCGGACGGCTCGGCCACCTTCAAGGATCTGCCCTTCGGGCTTTACGAGGCCATCGAGGTGACGCCTACCAAAGGCTACCAGTCGCAGGCGCAAGCCGGAAACCCCGGCGGACACTTCTTCGTGGTCGATAAGACCGCGAACTCGGCTTCTGCCTACAAGGACACCGTGGAGGTTCCCTTCGCCGACTACACCCTAAAGCAGGTGCGGGTCGAGAAGTCCGACGCCGACACGGGAGTTGCGGTGCCCGATACCCGTTTCCAGCTCTACGTCAAGAGCGGCGTTACCGTTAAAGATGGGGAAGTCGATAGCTCTACCGGCGGCAACTGGGTAAGGGTTTCCGCATATTACGGCTACGACAAGAACGGAAACGTCGCGCTCATCGGTAGCAAAGGTAACTTGAAGCCGCTTACCGACGACCTCGAAACCGGCCCGGACGGAACTTGCACTTTTGAGGACTTGCCCTTCGGCTATTACATGGCCTTGGAGGTGACGCCGAACACCTCCTACCAGTCCCAGGAGCAAGCCGGCTTCCCGTCGGCGCATTATTACGTGGTCGACAAGACCGCGAACTCAAGTTCGACCGTGAAGGACACCGTGGCGGCGCCTTACCAGGATTACACCCTGAAGTCCATCAAGGTGCAAAAGACCGACGCCGACACCAAGGCGGCGGTGCCCGATACCGAGTTCCAGCTCTACACCGACGTCCATGCGCAAGTCGCAGAGGGCCGGGTGACTACGAGGATCTCGTCCGCGATGAAGGAGAACGCGAGCTGGGAGCGGGTTTCCGCCGCGCTTGCCTATAACGCGGCCGGAAACGTGGTCGCAAACGACGGCAGCGCAGGGCTTACTCCCCTGACTGACGACCTCACCACCGGTGCGGACGGCACCTGCACCTTCACCGACCTGCCCTTTGGCATCTATAAAGTCGTGGAGGTGAAGTCGAACCCGGCGTACCTGCTGCCGCATGAGTGCGGCAGAAAGGACGCCACTTACTACATCGTCGACTCCCAGACCGCGAACGCGGTCACCGCACCGACCGCCGATACCGTGATCGCGGCTTACCAGGATAAGGCGGTATCAGATGCCGTGGCCTGTTTTTCGGACACGGTAGACAACTCGAACGTCGCCTTCGACGGTCGCGCCTACGGGGAGCCGAATCAGGTCGGAAGCCAGTACCTCCAGACCTTCTTCGCCGGCAGGAACGAGACGAACGCGGCGGTCGACGAGTTCACGCTCACGAACGACCTCTTCGGCGCCGAATGGGGTCTGCGCGTGAAAATGCTGCGTACCTACACCGTGGAACCCGGCCTTGACTTCGACAATACCTTCGCGGTGCTTTATGCGACGAATCTCACCGCCGGAAACCCCGACGTGAAACCGGACTACAAGGTCGATCCGCTCGCCGACAATCCGGCGAACCCCGACATCGCCACACCCGCGGCGAAGACCAGCCAGATCTCCTACCCAGCGGGCTACCGGGTATGGGAGGACGGGCTTTCCACCCTGGTGCCGCACGAGCTTTACGCGAGCGACCTCAACCTACAACCCGGGGAGTACATCACCTCCATCAAGTACGTGTTCGGCGCAGTCGCGGAGGGTTTCTACATCGGCCACTATCAGACACTCACAGGTACGAACCCGGGGACAATCGCGAACCCGGCCGGCATGATCCCGGGTGAGTTCAAGGACACCTCTAGTGGGGTCACCCCTTACGGCGTGAACCCGTCGCACGACTATGGCACCTATAAGAGCTACAGCGAACAGCCGCAGAACCACTCTCCTTACGAGAAGGCTCCCTACGTGGACGGCGACCACACCAACGGCGTACAGGTCGACGGTGGCCTTTACACCGAGAATTACACCAACTACGTCGAGATGTATGGCACGAAAGGTTTCTGGACACACGACGCCGCCGGTAACGTCAATACGCCGATACAGACCGTACACGCCGAGGTCTCCAAGAACGGCGATCCCGCGCTCACCAAACAGGCGACCGCGACTTCGCCGACCGCCTTCATGGACACCTTCAACCTGAACCTCACCCAGTCGAACCGCCAGGTGAGCTTCGGCGAGGACGGCTCGGCGGAAGGCACTTACGGCAACCTGCCGCAGACCGGAGAGCGGCTCGCCACCCTGCTCATCGCCGCCGTCTTAGCAGCGCTCTGCGCGGGGGCCGCGCTTATCCGCGTATCACGCAAAAAGCGCAAGATGCCGGCAAAGGGCAATACGGGGAGACGGTGAAGAAAGAAAGGAGCCTATGGACGACACGAAGGTTTTACGCAAACGGTTTAACGACTAAGGAGTACATGATGGAAAGCAAGGGTTTTACAAGGAAAACAGGGAGATGGGTCGTCGCCTGCCTACTCGCGGTAGCGCTGGCGGCGGGTCTCCTCAATCTGGCCGGCCTGACGAGAGGGAACAAGGAGGCTTATGCCGCTTCCGGGTCACTTACAGCACAAGAGCTTCAGGTGCCTAGCGCAAAGGCGGCAGGCACGGCCCTCAACATATCCGGCTTTACGGTGGGAAAGGAGTACGACCTGGTCGTCTACGACGGCGGGGCCTGGTATCTGCCGAACGAAGCGCCGAGCTATCAGAACGGGGACTACTTCAGCGGAAGCGATACCGACATCACCGCCGACGCCACCTCGCAAAAAGTCGTACCCTTCGACTTCAATCCCGCTTGGACGCCGGGGACGGTCATCAAGCTCGCCTACGTGAACGATAACGAGTTCTGGGATAACGAGGTGAACTACGGGATCGCCGATAATGATGCGGTGCCCAGTCTTAGAGGATACGAAAGTATCCTGTTTAACGTCACCTTCTACCGGGGAACGCCGACCTATTCGGCGAAGGCTACCACCTACACCCGTTATTCCAGCTTCTACGACTTCGATAAGACCATCGACATCTCAGGTATCTATGGTTCCGCCATCGACCTCTATCTCTACTACGGCGGTGCCTGGCACAAGAAGAGTAGCGTGAACGCGAAGCCTTTCTCGGACCAGGACGGGGTTGTCTATGACGCTTACGCGAGTGACCTTACGCAAACTTATAGCGTAAAGGTCGTGGTCAACCCCTCGACTTGGAACGAAGGTTTCACCTACAGCTTCACCTCGAACCCGCCGAAGTACTCGGCGGCGCTCTACGCGAAGTACGACCGCTCCATGCACGAGGTGATCTACTACACGGACAACTGCCCCAAAGGAAAGCTCACCCTATACTACAAGAGCAAGAAGGTGAAGACCTTGACGGCGGGCTACGTCTATAAGTACTACAAGGTGCCGAGCAAGTACCGCTCAGGCTCGAAGTACAAGAAGCTCTACTACAAGTTCACGCCGGCCTACAACTACTACGCCAGCATCGGCATGAAGAAGCTGGGGTCGAGGAAGTGACCTCGCGAGGAGTGCCGAAGCAGACGGGGCCGGACGCAAGTCCGGCCCCCACTTTATCGTAAGAATCCGCATTTCTCACTTGACATATAGCATAGTATATACTATACTATATTAAAGAAAGGAGCAGACTGTGGAACGGCTAGAGAGAACAAAGGATAGTCACTTCATCTATGAAGGTGACAGTTACGACTGCTTCAACACCTTCGTCCGTCGCGGTATGAAGTACTACGAACGTGGCGAGTACCGCAAAAACCTCGAGCGTTGCACTCAGAAGGAATGGCGGGCGGCGTATGCCGCATATGTAGCGCAAAACGGAAACAAGGACTATACTGGCAAAGAAAAGGAGATATGAACATGACGGAGTACAGCTCATTACAGGAACTCACCGGGCAGGAGAGCGGAATCATCGTCTATGGCGTCACGAGTCTCGGGGGCAGTATGGACGGTGCCGAGGCGATTATCGGCAATTGGTCGTCTATAGACGGCCTCCCGAGACTTGACCCGCTCGGCATTACCCTCATTGGACTTCATGAGACCTTCACCGCGACCGAATCTCCCTGGCTACAAGACATCGGCGCCTGGCTCGCAATGGAAAACGGGAAGCTGCCCGGCGGCATCAACCTCATCTACGATAGGAACGACGACCTGAAAGACCTGCCGGGAACGCCGGGCGGCATGTGGAACATCTACCAGAGCGGCGAGGAAATCGCCACCGTAATCGCTCCGGAAGGGTGGGCCTAGCTATGACAAGGAAACTCTTACATATCGCAGGAATCGCCCTAGCAGTCGCTTTGACATTCCTCCTCGCCGCTTCGCTTCTCGGCAAACCGAGCCAGCCGGCTTTCGCAGATGACAGCGGGTCGGAATCAGGTCACTGGGTTTATACCTTGCATTGGCAAGATGTACATGATTGGTATCCCATAATAGGCCTTTACTATAAAGGTACAAACGACCCTAATATCTGGAATCCTCCTTATCCTTGGGCGTACATGTCAGAGGTCACCATCAAGTACATCAAAGAACATCTGCCTGAGATACAAGCACATCCAGGCGAAGACGTTGGAACATGGTCGACAGAAGCAGACGTCGCAGACCCCTCTATGGGTTTCCTGGGTGATCAGCGCCCCAATAACTGGAACTGCCCCATCTCTGGTCTACATGACCAGAACGGCGAAATTATCCCTGAAATCGACGAGGTAGACCAAACCGCTGGATCAGCCACCATCTCCGAGAAGGACGCCCTGGCGGCGAAAGCCGACCCGGACGGGTACGTAATTAAGGGGTCGGACGTTCCTTTTGGTTCATGCTCGCTTCAAAGCCTGTGCGGTGGCACAACCGCTACCCCGACCGATACGGCGGACGGCTATTACGACTTCGTGGCCGACGAGGTAGCCGCCGGTCAATGCCAACCCGATGGCGAAGCCTGGAGTTCTGCGCCCTATGCCGACCAACCCGCAGATCTCCACGCCTGGATCTCGAAGGATCCAGCAGACGATTCTACGCCTACCCCTACACCCGATCCCACTCCCACCCCGACACCAGCGGCGACCGCCGCCTATAGCGTCACCTACTATGCGGACGACGGCACCATCTTAGGCAACGGCGGCACCCTTAGCGGCACGGTCGGTGCGACCGTGAGCGTCCCCGAGGACACGAGCGGGAACCCGAGCGCGTCCTTCAGCGGTTACACCTTCGACGCGGCGAATGCCGCAAACAAGCTCTCCGGCACCGTCGCAAGCGACGGCAGCCTCGCGCTCTGCGCTTACTACAAGCCGGTTTCCTCGTCAGACGTCGACCCGACCCCGACCCCTACTCCCGACCCTACGCCGACGCCTGGCCCGACTCCGGATCCGACGCCCGAGCCAACCCCTACGCCTACGCCGACGGTGGCCAAGAAGGCCCTCACGCCCTCTTGCTTCGGCTACAGCCATAAAGCGACCTTTGACAAGAAGGCGCTCTCGGCGAACGTGTCCGCCCTTGTCGCTCCCGTCGGTAAGCTCACCGTCTATTACAACGGCTCTGCCACAACGCCCACCAAGGTCGGCCGCTACACCCTCTCCGTGAGTTGCGCCGGTAGCAGCATCTACAAGCCGGTAACGAAGCTCGCCATCGGTGTCTTCGTGGTCTACCCGCATAAGGTCTCTTCCTTGAAGCTCAAAGCCGGTAACAACAAGCTCTCCGTCTCCTGGAAAGACTACTCCACCAGCGGAGGCAACGTCTCCTACTACCAGGTCTGCTACAAGAAGTCCGGCTCCTCCAAATGGTCTCACAAGACCTACCAGGCAAACTCCACCCACAAGGCGACCCTGAAGCTCGCGAACAAGAAGAAGTACGCCGTGAAGGTCGTCGTCTACCATAGCGGACCCGATGGCGTCAAAGCCGCCCTCTCGGCGACCTCGGCCACCAAGTCGGCCAAGACTAAATGAGCTGTTAGAATAAGCTAGGAAAGATAATGTTCGAGAACAAGTTCGATATGACGCAAGAGGAGAACGTTTGGTACGCCAAGCGTCTTGTGGTCGATAGTATATGGAAAGAGGCCAGGCTAGAGGGAATCAACGTAACTTTTCCGGACACCGCCGAGATCTTCGAGGGGAGAACCGTGTCAGGTCTCTCCGTAAACGAGACCATCGCCATCAACAACCTCAAACACGCTTGGGAGTATTGCTTGCAGGAAATCGAGGTGCCACTTGATTTCCGGATGCTGAAAGAGTTCAACCAGCTTATCGGCGAGGCCGGGGTTACGAGGGAACCTGGGAAAGTCAGGACGGTGGACGTGAGGATCGGCGGCACGACATGGCGACCCGACATTCCAAACGAACAGATGGATAAGGAAGGGTTCGAGAGCATGTTACGTGGACCCGAAGGCCCCGAGAAGGGCCTCGACATAATGTGCTGGGTCTGTCGTAAGCAGCTTTTCTTCGACGGCAATAAACGGACGGCGCAACTCGCAGCGAATCATTACCTCATTTCTCAGGGGTTCGGCATCCTCGCTATCGCGGAGAACAAGTTAAGCCGGTTCAGGAAAGCGCTCACGGACTTCTACGAAACGAACGAACCGACCCCCTTGAAGCTATTCCTTTATGAGGATTGCCTTGTCGGTACTGACTTCTCGAAAGAGAGAACGGGACAGAAAATTAACGAGGATAAATCTAAGCCGGCTGTACCTCACCTCGGTCCTCGGAAGATGGATGATATAGTCGCCGGAGCGACAAGGGCGAGCGCCGCGCAAGCAGGAAGGGACTTCCAAGGACAAAACAGGAACCCTCAGCGCGGTGTAGGCAGAGAAGACGATGTATAATAGCCTCGTCGTGTCTATCCTCAGTAGACACGTGGATTGAAACGTTTCATCAACCGAATAAGACCGGGCCGTAGTGCCCGGCCTTGTCTTTCTTGATGCCGTGGTAAAATATGCGAATGAGGGATTTGCTACATAGGCGACCGCTGAACTTCCGTGAAGTGATGGCACAACGCGCATTAGGCGTGGATCCGGCAACTGCAAACGGCAATTTCCTCGATGCTTTTTACGCGGCCAAACCGAGACAGCGACAGTCGTTCATCGAGTATGAACCTATCCCGCAAGATGGCTATGACGTTTCATGCGACGACATGGCGGAATATGCCGCAGAGGCCGAAAAGCTCGCACATGATTTTAACCTGCGCGTACCCACTTGGACCGAGAAGCCGCAGTATTTCCTTGATCGGCCTTTGCTCGCTGGAAGGCCTATAGGGGAGCTGAGGCCAGAACTCGTGAAAGTCATGCGAGACGACAGTCCTCCGGAGTTCAGACGCCGCAACCTCTATGTGTCAAATAACGTCTTAACGAGGATGTAGCGTGTCGAGCAAAAAAGCCAAAAAGGCTATCCTCACCTCGGTCCTCGAAAGATGGATGATACAGTCGCCGGAGCGACAAGGGCGAGCGCCGCGCAAGCAGGCCGAACCCTTCAAAAGCAGAATAGGAATAATCAGCGCGGTGTAGGCAGAGAAGACGACGTATAATAGCCTCGTCGTGTCTATCCTCAGTAGGCACGTGGATTGAAACGTTTCATCAACCGAATAAGACCGGGCCGTAGTGTGCCCGGCCTTTTCCTTATTCAAGCCGTGGTATAATCAAGCGAGTTAGCGCCCCGTGGTTGTGACTGACGCCGGGTGCGCCGATTAAGATTAGGAAGCGTCCTTTATGGACGCTTCTTCCTTTCCTGGCGTAAACGCCTGAACGCTTTCGGCAGTTTCGCCACGACCAGTAAAAGCCGGATCGCTGCGGTTATCAGCTGTAAGACATCCATAAGGGCATCACCTCCTCTCCCCACGGGAAGATTAGGCGCACCCGGCGAAACGCTAACTCGCTCCCCTATTCTACCTGGAAGCGAGCGTCGACAAACGCGCAGGAAAGGTGAGGGGGCGAAACGCCCCCTCACCGGCGGCGCTACCCGATGGGCGAGTAGTCGTCGTCTGTGGAGTAGGCGTCACGGTGGTGCTTCACCATCGCCTGCTGGCCGGAGGGGCCTGCGAAGCAGACGTCGATGTTATCGAAGCGGACGCGGCAGGAGTTGATGTGGGGGTGGGAGGTGAAATAGTCGAGGGCGATCCTCTCGGCCGCCTTGCGTTCGCTAGAGCAATCATGCTCCGGGAAGTTCCCCTCGTTGTCCCCGAGGCCGACGCTTGCGAATACCAAATCGTCTTTCTCGTAGAAGACGTAATCAGCGACGCCCGCCGTCGAGGTGTAATCCTGCGCGACGATCTTGAAGTTACCTTTCTCCAGGTATTTGATGGCAATGACTTTTGCCTGCTCGATTGTCCGCTTGTCCTCCAGATTCACCATCCGCTTTTCCTGTGTCGCCTGCATGTGAGGCTCCTTTCTGATCTTGGGACTTCGTCCCTTTGTCTACGCCGGCATGACGCCGCAGGACCCGCCTACGGTCAAGGGTTCAAGCGCAGGGGCGATCACGTCTTAGGGAGCTGAGGCGCGGGCGTATGCGCGCGTCCAGCGGTAACCGTGATGGCCCCGAGCGGCCCTTGACCGTAGGCGGGTCCTGTGGCTAGATGGAGGAGTAGGCAGAGGGGAAGTCCGAAGGAGGAGGTGGTGCAGGTGACGGGTTAGGAAATGCGGTGTGGAGGAGGTAGCGGGAAAAGCGGAGAGGTAAAAGTTGACTGGAAAATTGGGGAAGGGTAACGAGAGAAGAGGGCAGGAGGACGCCCAGAGGGCTTCTCGGGGCGTCCTGACGGGTTCTACGAGAGATTGGCTAGGTATTCGTCTGCAAGGCCCTCAATGGCCTCTGAGGGGGCTTCCTGGGGCTGTTCTTGCGGACTTGGTGGCTCGGGAGTATCGCTTTCGCTCTCATCTTCCTCCCCTACTCCTGCCATGTCCTCGTCTTCGATAGTATCGACGTTCGCGGCCTCGTCGCGCATGGCCTTGTAAAGCGCCGCCTCGGTGTAACCGAGACGTTCGGCGATCTGCTTATCGGTCGGTCCGTGTTCTTCGCGTCCGCCCTCGGCGTTCCTGACGTAGCGGAAGAGGTCTAAGACCTTAGTGTTATAAGATTCCGCCGTTGTGGAGTTGTAGCAGATGAACTGCTGGATCTCGAACTTGTTGGCGTTGATGAGGTCGTCGCCTTGGCGCCACATTACTATCTTTCCATCGACTTCGATATAACCGACGTCCGCAAGTCCCTCCTTGTCAGTTAAAAGCAAGCGGTAGCCGGATCGGATGCTCGGAAAGGTGAGTTTCGATTCCTTCCTCCCGGCCCGGAGGGCTGTGGCGGTTTCCGGTCGTTTACCGACACCAGGGTCGATGTCGTAGTAATAGACGTCGATGTAAAGGCCGAGCGAATCCTCGTTCTGGCAGCTGTCGAGGTTCAGCTCGAAGTTGGTGAGGATGTTCTTGTCCTTGGGACCGAAAGGCTCGGGCATGGTGAAGTTCGCCGTATCGAAGACGGCGACCCGACCGGATTGGTAGTAGATCTTGACTTGCATGGTAGGTTCCTTTCTGTCTTTTGCGATTAGCGTTGCGGAGAGTGGCGGGTAGGCGGACGGCTGCGCTGTGGCTGCGGTTGCGGTCTCGCTTGGGGTCGCGGCGCGGGACGTTGTGGCTGAGGCGCGGCGCGGCGCTGTGCTTGCTGTGGCCGGCTTCGTTGTGCGTTTCGTTGTGCTGCGACTGCTGCGGCAGCACGCTCCGATGGTGTCATAGCTGCAATCTGTTTCTTTCTTGCGGCCGCTTGTTTGTTCACGGTGGCGAACAGCGCCTTGGTCTTCGCGTCCGCCGTGCCGACGATCTTGCCGTCCTCGACGATAGGTGCGCTTTGCTTTGCCTGCGGCTTCGCGGCCGGTTTCGTGGTGTCCCTGACCTTGAGGTGGGCGTGTTCGGCGACGTAGGCGAAACGTTCCAGACGCTCGCGCATGTCCTCGGAAGAGGGTCTAATCCGCTTTATCTGCGTGTAGTCGCTCACATGCACTTCGCGCATGAAGTCAATCACCTGGAAGGCCTCGTGGAGGCTGATACCGCTTCCCTTCTCGATGTTGCCGACCCGGCGGATACCCTTCGGCCAGAACACCTTCGCGACTTCGGCCGCCTGGCCATCGCGTGGCTTCCAGAGGCCACGCTTCTCGTTTCGGGCGAAGTGGCGGGTGAGGTTGCCGGAGCGGTAGTCTGTGCCGAGCTTGTTGGCACGACAGCAATGCGTGGGCTCGTCGGCCATACGGTAGAGGAAGTCGCCGGCGTAGTTTTTCGCCTTCGACTTCTCCACCGTCACCCCGAGGTCCTTGCAGGCAAGGACGAAACCCTTCATGTCGCTCGCGCATTCATAGGCGACCCGGACACGCTGGGCGAGATCCTCCTTCCAGGAGTAGCCTTCATGCGCTTCCATCGCGTGACGCTCGGCAAAACTAATCGGTCTAGGCTTGGAGAATATCCTTGTTCCCATCTCGAACTCGCCGACCTTAGCAGGAACAGACTCATGTGTCTCCGTAAAAGAATGATACCCATGCGATTTCGCAAGCTCTTCCGCGAAGTCATACATTTCCTTGATGTCTCTGCGGTCACGATGAATACGCTTGAGGGTATCGAGATCGGTATTGTTCACAATCACATGCGCATGTACCACATTGTTCGTTCCGTCGTCATGTATGATAATGGCGCTCTCAAACTGGCCAATGGTACCACGGACTTCACCGTCGCCGAAGAAGTGCGCGGCGTATTCTTCCGCGAGGGCTAGGACATCTTCATAGGAAAGCCCGTCCGCAGGATCGGGCGAGAGGACGAAGTGATTGTAAGTCCGTGCCCGGCGCCCACGATACGGGAGGTCGTTTCCGGCCATCTCTCGAGTTTCGTCCATCTGCTGATCCCAGTCGAAGATGTCGCCGGCAAGGTTAAAACCACCGAAGGCGCGAACACGAGTCTTTCCTTCACGTTTGTTCGTAAAGTAGCTTTCGCCTTTCCCGTAACGTAGATACTCAGCAACGCCAAAGCATTTACGGTGTGCGGCTTGAAGACGGAGTTCAGGCATCAGACGATCCAGTCGCGAAGTACCCCATGCCCGTTACGGTTGAGGGCGAATGTGCAAGTGATATAACTACCGATGGGGATGCTCCTAAGTGCAAGATATTTTTGCGGTTCTGCGGATTCGTCAATATGCAATGAAGCGAGCCAATCAGAATAAGCTAGAGTGTCGTCTGGTGGCGGTGCCGAAGGCGAGTCGAAAAGAGGTTTATGAAGGTTATTATCCCAAGCGGAAGCGGTAATGAACTTATTTTCAAGTTCAACGATTTTGTTATTTTCGTCTGCCGTATAGATAAGGAAGAGACAGGCGACTAGAGGCGTAGCTCGACCGCTACGAGGTTGCCTCCCCCAGAATAGACCGCAAAGTTTAGCATGATACTCGCCGATTATGTCTCCTTTAAGCAGACTATCCGCCTTGAAGAGACTGAAACGACAGTCCTCGGAAATGAGACTACGCAGGCTTGGATACACGTAAGGCGTATCCCTTTTAGCGCAAATGTCTAGCATTAGATTCTCCCTTCTTTAAGAAGCTTGTTGAATGAATGATAGAAGTCAGAAATACCGGCAAGGCAATCGCTGATTTGATTCGCGGTATCGGAGAAATAAGGAGCGTTCTCGTTTGCGAAATTCTTGAGGTCTTCCCTAATCGAATCTGGAAAGTAGTTTTCGCGAAGACCGTTACTAATGTAGTTGATTGCCTTTACCGCTTGATTGTTCCTTGCGAAAGCGCGGAGTAGCTGTGAACGGATCTTAGCGAGACCTTCGTCGTCACCGGCGTAAAAGACAGTAACATCTGAGAGGGCACGCTGACGAATATAGGCGGAGATGGTAAGGTTCAGACTTTTAGCCTGAACCTTTATCTTCGAATACTCCTTTGGAGTGACAGCGAAGTGAACCCTCCGGCTTCTGCCGTTATCTTTCAAGTGAGGTCTTGCCATTATGTCCGCAACTCCTTTCGGTCGTTGCGGACTCCATTACCAGGGGTCTCAGGGGTCTCCCCCTGACGTTGGCGGCTCAGGCCGACACGCCCGCACAAAGTCTGCGTCTTTTGTGCGAAACCGACCGGGTGGCGAAGCCTCGGGCGGTTTGCCTCTCCGAGTCTGGCAGGACTCGGAGTGAATGCCGTTGGAGAAAATTAGCGGAGTTAATTTGTCACCAACGGGCTATTCAGCGTTACCGTTAAATGTGATTATACAACCTTGAGACGGTAATGGAAAGAACGTCATGAGGCGGCTAAAGCCGCCAAAGGAAACGCCGCCCGCAGGCGGCGTCAAGGAGTTTCTAAAGCTTATTCGTCCGCCTTGAAGATGTCCTCGTAGCCAACATCGGCTGGTTTGCGGCCACTCAAATCTTTGCCTTTGCCCTCAAGGAGGAACTCGCATTCTGAGCGATAATCAGCCTGACATTCTTCGAGATAGTCCAGAAGCGGTTTGCTGTCGTTATGGTTCTGCCAGCGGTCGAGGCCGGCGTAGTAGGCCGCCTTGGTCTTGTCCATGACGATGGGCGGGATAAGTCCCGCCTGGAGACATTGGTGGAACATGATGATGCGACCGGTACGCCCGTTGCCGTCGAGGAAGGGGTGGATCGCCTCGAACTGTGCATGGAAGGCGGCGATCTGCGTGAGCGTCACCTCGTGGCCGGATTCGACGTGCCTGTTATAGGCGGCGAGGAGCGCCCTCACGTCGTTATCGACTTGTCCCGGTAGCGACGTAGTGGTGTTGCCGACCGCGTTCGGGATGAGCTTCCATCCCCCCACGTTCATCTTCGGGTCCTCCGACATAAAGGTGCCGGCCTTGAGGATTGCCTGATAGCTTTGGATGGTCTCGACGCTCACGGGTTCCTTGAAATGGTCCAGCATGTAATAGAACATGCGGAAGTGATTCTTCATCTCCACCACGTCGTCTACGGGAACGTTTTCGCCGGAGATCGTCTGTGTCTCGAAGATGTAGCGGGTCTGTTCGTGGGTGAGTTGGGAACCCTCGATCCTATTCGAGTTATAGGCCAGGTCGATCTGGGTCTGCCAGTAGACGTTACCGTTTATCTGCAACCTGCGTTGCTCCAGTAGCGCGTTTATGAGGTCTTGGGTCGTCATCACCGTTTCCTTCTAGCGTTTAGGTTCTTCGTGCCCGCCATGCCCTCCGCGCGTCTCTTCGCGGGCTTCGGAAACCCTTGTCGTTTGGGCAACAAGGTCCTCCATGTGGTGCGGACCGAGGTTCGGTTGAACTTGATTTTTCCCGTCGCTGGGTTTAGCGATTTGGGCTTCGTTGTACATATGATTCCGGCTGTGATTCAGTTGCCATTCGCGAGCTTGCTTGTCTATATAGTCGCGGCGGCAATCGACACTAGCGGCAATCGCTACGTCTAGGCCAGACGATTTATAAAGTGCGATCTCCGAAAGTTTCTCTGCCACGTAATCTCTGAACCCTTTGAGGGATTTGGGGTCATACCAAGAATAATCGTCCACATATTCCAGTTGGGTCTTCATACGCGCCGCAAACGGTTTTGAACGGAACTCCCATTCGTAGCCAGGTGTCAAAAGAAGACTGGCATTGTCGAAGAAGAGAGAGTTACCGGTATCCCAAAGGGGGGCGATGCGTTTGATCTCCAGACTGTTCACGTCCCTAATGACGCCGAAGTTACCCGTATGCCTATCCTCGTTTGCCATAAGCGCGTCGCAGACAAGCATTTTGGAAAAGGCAGTAGCTGTAACCGCATGGCTGACGCCGAGCTTTTCGTAAGAATTTACGAGATGTTCGTAGTCGCTCGTTTTCTCCTCTCGGGCGAAATGCAGCCGAATCGCTTTTGCGCTTACAAGTTCTTCGTCAATGTCTATCATGTCCCCGCATGCGCAATAGACTTTATGGCCCTCTTTGATAAGCTTATAAGTAACGTATTCATCTGGCGGTAGCAATCTGCTATACAGCTCGGTGGCAATCACCTCGTTAAAGACCTGTTGGCGATCTTGGCCCTCGGCGCCTTTGACGAGAACGCGTTGGCCTTCGTCGATAATCCACTTCTTTTGTAAGACCCCGCCGGTGGTAACGTCGGGTGAGATAAGGGAAAAGTCGTTGCTTAATGCCTCCTCCGAAGACACCCCGCCGAAAAGCGCACGGCCGATGTCGACACTAAAAGGATTGGTGAAGAAGTTCACTTCGGCCCATCTCTTGGGCGAGCGCGAATCGTTGAGCCAATACTGATCGGAAAGCGATAGACCATAGTTGTGTTCAAGTAGCTCCATCATCGAAGCCGGCAGTACGTCTTCTGCGTTTGCTAAATGTTGACGGGAAGAGGGGATGCCCCGCTTCCTCCACCACTCGTTGAGGGATTCCTCGGTTATCACGCCATCGCTATAAGCGCGTGATGCGTCGAGAGGCGCATACGCCGGGTTAATCAGAGCGGTGATAGCAGTTATAGTGGAGGAAGCAAGAGCATACTCGAACTCAAGAACAGGGGTGTTCTTGTTCATGAGGGTATAGGTGGTTATCTTCTCGCGAGACTTATGTCTCATGCTGCCCCTCCTTCAACTAGGCTTGGTAGTGGTTCTTATAGTATTCCTTGACCGCCCGGACGATCACCTGTGTGAGCGGACGTTCCTCGGCGGTCTTAATGAGCTCGAGTAGCTCGCGCTCGGACGGAGTGAACCCAACGAGCACCTTACAGTCGCGTCGCTCGTTCGCAGGCTTGACGTGATACTCGCCGGGTGCGGTGTCCGCTTTCCTGGCGGAAGTCGTCGGCTTTGAGGTCTTGTGGGAGGCACGTTTCGGGCGCTTGCTCGTATCGGGCTTATCCATAGGGACCGGTGCGTACATCGCTTCGTCTTGTGCGTCTAAAGCAGCTTGCGCCGACTCTGCGAAAATGTCTGTACTCATTTAGCATATTCCTTTCTTAGCATATTATATAATAGCATAGTATAGCAAAGTATAGTATTTGCTATAGAGACAACACCTTGTCTGCGAGAGCGTCAAACGCCTTAGCCACTTCCGAGTTGCGGTCATAGTCAAAGACGGAGATCTGTTCAGCCTGGGCGCGGGCCACCTGGGTGGTGGAAGGGATATAGGCAAAGACGTCTAACATGAGCGGCTTAACGAACTCCTCCACGAAGTTGCGATCGACCACCCGCCTGGCGTCGTAGAAATTGACGACGATGCCGATGTGCGCTTTCGGCGCGGCCTGCCGGGCGGCGGAGTAGGTACGATTGAAAGGCGCAAGGTCGGGAATCCCGGGTTTGGTCGGGATGATGATGATGTCAGCCGCCGAACACCAGTTCTTGAACTCTTTCGGCATGGCGCCGGGCGAGTCGATCACGCGGTACTCGGTGTCCTCGTCTGGCATACTGCCATAGTGTATAGAACCGCCTTGGGCGTCAAGCGATTGGAAGGTCACCTTGTGGCCTTTTCGCTCCAGGTTGAAGACCAACTCATCAGCGATGGTGGTCTTGCCGCTTCCTCCCTTTTGGTTCACCAACAAAACGGTTTTCATACATACCTCTCTTTCTCACGCATAGCATAGTACATTGAAGACTATTCTATAGTAGCCTAACATAGTATAGTATAGCATATACTATACTATTGTCAAGCGGAAAACGCTAAAGGTGTGCGCCGCAGGGGTAAAATCTTATCGACAAACTGATAGAAGAAACGGATAGCCGCATAGTATAGCAAAGCATATACTATGCATTGAAAGGAACGAACTGATTTGCCCAAGATATACGGACTTGCGGAGGAGTACCTTGACGGACTCGATGAAGAAGGCGTTCGAAAGCGAAAAGGTAAGTACTTCAACGACAAGGAACGTAACGCGCTGGACTTGTTTCTGAACCGGCTTCATCTTCCGGTGGCAAGGATCGCCAAGATCTTAGGTAGGTGCCGCAAGACCATCTATCGCGAGATAGAACGCGGTTCAATCCTCGAAGTGCGGCGGGTACGCCGGTCAGATGGTGAAGCGTTGGAGGAGGTTCCTTATTATCATGAGGACGTGGCGCAAAGAAGAGCAGAAGCGCGTTGGGCGAGAAAGGGACCGAAGCTCAAACTCGAAAGACCGCAGCACCGAAAGGCGATGCTTTGGTACGCGCAAGAGATAATCGAGAACAGGCGCTCGCCTGATGAGGCTTGCGGCCGGGCCAGGATGGAAGGGAAGCTGCCGGAGACGGTCTGCACGAAGACCATCTACAACTACGCCAACAATGGTAAGCTCGGCTACTCGGCAGACAAATTGCCGATGGCCGAGATGAGGCGCAAGGCGAAGCATAAGAAGTACACCTACAAGCAGGTGTATACCCGAGGCGAATCCATCGACGAGCGGCCGGCCGAGGTAGAAGCGCGAGAGGAGTTCGGTCATTGGGAGGGAGATCTAGTGGTCGGTAAGCGCGGCGGCAGGAAAGAGGTCGTCTTGACCCTACTTGAGCGCAAGACCCGCATATACCTGACTGCCTACCTGGAATCAAAAGACCATGAGAATGTCGTCGCATGGTTCGATGATTTAGAGCTTACCATCGGAAGTAAGCTATTCCAGGCGATATTCAAGAGCATCACTTGGGATAACGGAACCGAGTTCACGAGGCCAGACGACTTTGAGACCTCCGTGTACGAGCTACTCGGCTTTATCCACATGTGCCGGACGCGCTGTTACTATGCGCATGCTTATCATTCTTGGGAGAGAGGGTCGAACGAGAACTGCAACGGACTACTGCGCCAGGCGGGGATAAGGAAGGGCCACAACATCGCAGAATACGGGGCCGAAGGCGTGGCGCGGGCTACCGAAAAGGTCAACAACAAATGGCGCAAGTCTCTTGGTTATCGAAGCGCTAAGGAGAAGTTCTTAGAAGAGTTGAAGCATATTTTATACTAGCTTATACTATGCTAGTATAAAATATGCTTCATAAACGACTTTCGATTATGCGAAACCTGGCGCTTTATACAAACAACCGCCACACTACACCGTTATTCATAACGGAAAATAATACGTGCCTTGACAAATCAAAAATAAGCGCTATACTTAACGCAACGAGGCGGCAAAATGCCTCGAATTTACAACGGAATAGTCGCATGAGGGCGTTGAGGAGGGATGTGACAGTTCGTTTTACAATCCGTGCTCAAGAATATTTAAAGCTGCATCGGCAGAGGTATAATGATAAAGTTTCATTTTTATTCTTCCTTTAAATCCACTCGAAAGTGATATCCATACTGTTCCAGCATATAAACCAGATTGGAGCCGGCAATTAGCGAAATAGGTTTATCTTTGGCAAAATCGTAGGTTTCGGGTCCGTAATAGGCCGTCGTAACAAGAATGCCTTTTGTTGCGCCTTCATTAATCATTGTGCCGTATAAATCACGCACAGCAGAAACCGGAACCACGTTGTTGTAACGCTTAGCCTGTATCACAAACTTGCCGCCCCTGATCGGATCCGGATCAAAAGCTATCGCGTCAACTCCGCCGTCGCGGCTGGCTTGCGTAACCCTTACTTCGGTTCCATCACCCTCAAAATAACGCTCGAAGAGCTCGCGTACCAAGTGCTCAAAATCTTCCCAAAGCATAGTCGCGAGGTTTTGATTTTCACTTAAATTATCAACGATTTCAGAAGATTCAATAAAACGATGATCATTTTTGTCAAAAGTCAAAATCGGTTTTACAGGCGTTAGATTTTGCAGTACTCCTGCCATTATCGGTTTAAAGCTCTTTACGCACTCATAAGGATCAATGCGATCGAAATTAATCCGTTCAAATTTTTCACGCGGAATTTCGACGGACAAAATACATGTGCGCTTATCTTGGCCAGTTGCCCCGTCAACATAATTGACTATGCCATTTGCAACGACTGTTTTGGAACTAAGATTTTGTTCGATTGCAATCTTTGTTCCAAGCAATATTTGGCACGAGACGGTTTCATCGTAGAATTTTCTCGTTTCAGACTTATTCATTTTTAATGGTAAGTGGTTCCCAGCCGATCGGAATCCAAGAATATTTGGTACTGAGTCCCTATCAGGTAAATCTATGTCAATAACTGCAATATTATTTTCATCGTTGCAGTCGCACTTATAACTAATTCCCTGTGGAATAACGCAAATATCTGGGAACAATTTACTATCTTCATCTGCGGTTGCTCTGCCGTGATTTTTCAACGCCAGAAAAGTAGCTAATTCCGGATTCCGCCATTCTGCTTCAATCCGTTCAAATAATTTTGGATAGTGATCTAAAACTTCAAAATTCGGTGCGTTTTCTTGAATGTATGCTTTGTGGTCTTTAGTAGCTTGCTCAATTTTTTCTTGTGCCAGTCGTTCTTTTTCCTCTTTGACAGCAACCTTTTCGGCTTGCTTAACGGCCCTCAATCTTTCTTTCTCTTGTGCTTTAGCTATCTGGGTTTCGCTGCGCCAGCCAAGCAGGTTTGCACAAGATTTGCAAAAGATATAATGCCGTCCTTCTTTTGTAGCTGCCTTTGGATTGGCCTTTAAAAAGTCATCCCAATCGCTAAAATAATCTGCAAGCTCAGCCATGAAAACAAATTTTTCACCATGGCCATGTTCAGTGTTGATCTTCTTGCCGCATTTGTAGCAATGCTGAATAAATGGATTTGGCAGCCTATAGTAATACATAAATTACCACGCCGCCCTAGCCATCGCTGCCGCATCAGGGGGCCACGCGTCAACTGGATTCCTGTCATAGAACTTTGCCTCAGCTGCTTGGTTTGCGTCCGTGATAATAGTTATACCGCCGTGCCTATTAGTAAAGGCATAAACTTCCTGTCCGTCATTTAGCTTTAGCAGGTTGTCTGATACCACTAACACGCTGGAATCGGGCGAATCATCCGATCTTCGTGCTTTCAATATCTGAATATCATTAGGTCCCATGACTGGATTTTACAGCAAGCAACATCCGTTTCTACTCCCCGAGCTGCTTCGCAAATAATCTGTGAAAAATTCCCAAACTTGTCAGACGCTACTCACGCTAAGTTTCGCATGTAACGAGGTACTTGGTACATTGTTGCATTCGCCCATGCTCACGCCGCCGACCAGGTGGGGGCGCCGGGTGGGATGGGGCTGCCGGCGAGGGTGTTCAGGGTGGCGGCGTTCAGCGTGGTATTGACGGAGTTGGGGTCGAGTTGGTCCGGTTGGGAGGAGCCGTAGCCGAATGAGTCGGCGCCGCCTGTATCATCTTCGTCCGTGTCGTAGCCGAAATCGTCATCGTCGTCATCGCAGTAATAATAAGCGCTGTTTGCGGAATTCCTGGAAGCGGCCTGGGGCGTTGAATCGGACGCGGAGGCTTGCTCTGTTGGGTCCTCGGTCGTGTCGTCGATCGTGAAGGCGAAATCATGCTGGCATTCGGGGCAGGTCGTGGCGCAAGTGGCGCCGGTCGCCGCATCGTCTTGGAGTTCCACCTCGAGCTTCGTCTTACAATTCGGGCAAATGATCTGTCGTTTCATGGTGCGTCCTTCGCATATCGTCCGTTCAAATCGTGCCCATTATACAGCAGCATGCCGCCTCTACGAAAAGTGGCAATACGGCGCGGGATGGCGGTGCGCCTGCTGTCATGATGTGTTTCCGTAGGTTGCCAACTTGTAATACCCCTCCGCTTCGCTCTTAGCGGCTAGATGCTAAAGATAGCACCAACGCGCTCGAGGATTTGATCCATCGTGTCTTCGTCAAGGAACTCGCCAGAAGAGATGGCCCCCCTGGCGACGAGGTCGACGGAACGGAGCTGTTCGACGCAAATCGCCCCATGAGCGTAGCTACCTTTGGGCAATTTCACATGGAGGGGGTAGCCGTTATCCAGGCTGGTGATCGGGCAGACGCAGACGAGGCTGGACATGGCGTTGTGGGCATCGGCGCTCACGACCACGGCCGGCCGGGTCTTGAGCGGCTCGTGGCCCCGGCTGGGGGAGAAGTTCACCTCGATCAGCTCCCCTTGGCGATAACCGCTCATTCGACCACCTCGCTGCCGACGTCTTCGCCCCAATCCATTTCCTTGATCTTGGAGGCAGAGCTAGGATGCCAATCTTTGAACAGTTCTTCTGTAGTCATGATCCTTCTGCGCTGATAGTGAGGTCGCGCGGGATCCTTGACTGCTTTGAGCACGATGCTGTCATCGCGTTCCCGGCTAATCGCGATCTTAGCGCCGACACGGAGCCCGCATGCGCGGCAGAGTTCTTTGGGGAGACGGATGCCTTGGCTGTTGCCCCAACGGGTCAATGTGGCAGTGGTCATAACGGTGCTCACTTTCCTAGTGTATATACTATAGTATATACACGATTCTTCTCTATGTCAAGTAAGGATTGTCCCCGTTCTGCGCGCTAATAATGGGACACAGACACTGCTAGACTAACAGGTACAAAAGCATGAAGCAAGACAAAGGAGTGCGCAGATGAGCGAGATAAGATGTCCGAAGTGCGGGACGGTGTTCACGGTAGACGAGAGCGGCTACGCCGACATCGTCAAGCAGGTGCATGACAAGGAATTCCAGCAGGCGGTCAAAGACCGCGAGGCTGAGCTGGCGAAAGTCGCCGCAAGCCAGCAGGAGACGGCGGTAGCCGAGGCCAAGGCGGCTGCACAAAAGGAGAATGCCCAACTTCAGGCCGAGTTGTCGAAGCTCCAGACCACCTTGGAGGAGAATCAGAAGAGGCAAGCCGCCCAGGTCGAACTCGCCACTATTCAAACCAAACAGGAATTGCAGGAACAGATCAGTCGGCGGGAGGCGGAGCTGGCAGAGTTGCGCTCGCAGGTGAAGGAGGGGGCGAGCGCGCAGAAGTTGGCGGTGGCGGAGGCCATCAAAGACGTCGAGAAAGAGCGCGACCAGGCGCGGGCTGAGCTCGACAAGCAGGCGGCGACGACGGAGGCGCAGATCAAGGCCCAGCAGAGCGAGGCCGAGCTGGCGCAGCGGGCGCAGCGCGACAAGTACGAGGGCGCGCTCAAACTCAAGGACGAGCAGATCGAGCAGCTGAAGGAATACCGGCAGAGCCTCTCGACCAAGATGGTGGGGGAGAGCCTGGAGCGTTATTGCCAGGACGAGTTCAACAAGATCCGGGCGACGGCCTTCCCGCGGGCGGAGTTCGGTAAGGATAATGACGCCTCGGAGGGGAGCAAAGGCGATTTCATCTTCCGCGAGTGCGACGAGGACGGGGTCGAGCTGATCTCCATCATGTTCGAGATGAAGAACGAGAACGACACGACGGCCACTAAGCATAGGAACGAGGATTTCCTGGCCAAACTGGACAAGGACAGACGGGCGAAGAAATGCGAGTACGCGGTGCTGGTGTCGATGCTCGAGCAGGAGAGCGACCTTTATAATCAGGGCATCCTGGACCTGTCCTACGAATATGGCAAGATGTATTTCATCCGGCCGCAGTTCTTCATCCCGCTGATCGGCATCCTGCGGAACGTTGCCAAGAACTCCTTTGGCGCCAAACAGGAACTGGCCCTGGTTCGTCAGCAGAACATCGACGTGACGAACTTCGAGGACAAAATAGAGAAGTTCAAGACCGGCTTCGCGCGTAACTTCGAGCTGGCCAGCAACCAGTTCGACACCGCGATCCTCGAGATCGACAAGTCCATCGACCACCTGCAGAAGATTAAGGATGCCCTGACCAAATCGGAGAACAACCTGCGCTTAGCTAATAACAAGGCCGAGGACCTGACCGTGAAGAAGCTCACCCGTGGCAACAAGACCATGAAGGCTAAGTTCGCGGAGTTGGATTAGTCTAGTTTGGCGTACTCTTCGTCACTGATCGGTTCTAACAAACGGGGACACTCTAAATAGCCTTGGATATGGCCACAAGCGAGTAAACGGTGGCGAGGCTATTTAGAGTGTCCCCGTTTGACTCCGCAAGTTCAGTCCAGCTTGTCGTACTCTGCGTCACTGACCGCTTCGAGCCATTCGTTCGAGGCGTCTGGGCCGGGGACGGCGATGGCGACGTGGCAGAACCAGCTGTCCTTGGCGGCGCCGTGCCAGTGTTTGACCTCGGGCGGGATGTCGACCGTGTCGCCGGGCTTGAGCTCGCGGGCGGGTTTGCCCCATTCCTGGTACCAGCCGCGTCCGTCGGTGACCAGCAGGATCTGACCGCCGCCGTGGTGGATGTGCCAGTTGTTGCGGCAACCGGGCTCGAAGGTGACGTTGGAGACGCCCAGGCTCGAGGCCAGCGGTTTCAGATAGCTCTGGCCGATGAAGTACTGCCCGAAGGCGCTGTTCGGCTCACCTAGTCCGAAGAGGCCGCCGCTCTCGGTGGACCGTCCGGATGGCTGTGCGCATTGTAGGGTCTTAAGATCGGTCATCTCACTTCGCCTCCTCGCCGTAGACGTCTTGGGCGATCGTGAAGGCGCTCCAGGCCTTGGGCCAGCCCACGTAGAAGGCCAGATGGGTGATGGCCTCGCTGACCTCCGTCGCCGTGAGGCCGTTCGCCTTGGCCTTGGCCATGTGGAAGGGCAGCTGCTCGAAGGCGCCCTGGGCGATCAGCGCGCTGATCGTGACGAAGCTGCGGTCGCGCGCGCCCAGTTCGCTCTCGCGGCTCCACACCTCCCCGAACAGGACGTCGTCGTTGAGCTCGGCGAATTTCGGCGCGAAGGCACCCAGCTGGTCGTGTCCGGCCGTGACTTTCTCACTCATGGCACACACTTTCTCTTGCGGGCTACTCGCCCCATCTTAGCAAAACTCAGCTCACACCGTCCGGCAGTCACCAGTGATGCTCCCGACGGTGGCGGAGGGGTCGACGTGGAGGGTGCCGGAGCAGTCGACGTGGTCGATTTCGCATTTCGGGCCGATTTCGATGTGCTCGCCGTTGACCTGGTTCGCGACCACCTTCTCCAGGTGGATATCGGTGGCCTCGATCAGGTCGACCTTGGTCGGGCCGAAAGAGTTGAGCAGGCTCGTCCAGAAGCTGGACTTGTACTTATTGCAGATCCGCACCTGGTCGCCCACGATCTGGCTCGCCCAGATGCTGCCTTCGGCGTCGATCCGGTCCGCCGAGACCTCGCCCTGCTTGACGCGCAGTACGCCGTCGCAGTTGATTTCGGTGGCCTCGAGCTTGCCACTATTCACATTCACCACGCCCTCGATGCCGACTTGCTCGGCCTTGACGTCGCCTCGGATGTTGATGGTGCCCTCGCAGGCGAAATCGCCGACCTTGAGGTCGCCGTTGAAATTGGCCACGCCGGAGACGTCGAGCAGCTCGGCGGTGAGCGCGCCGCTCGTGTTCAGGACGCCTTCGACGAAGACACGCCGGAAATCGCCGCCAGCCATGTTAATGACGCCTTCGACCAGGCGGTCTGCGCCCTGGTCGTTGATGTTGCCGACGCCGCCCTCGTAGCCGGTCTCGACGTGCAGTCCCTGTTTGAAGGCCTTCTTGTCGGCCTTGATCTTGGCTTTGGCCGCCTTCCAGCTGGCCTTCTGTTGTTCGTTCTCGAACATGCTCACGCCTCCTTGTCCGGGTCCGCTGGGACCCTTAACGCCGCGACGGCTGTGGCCACCCGCTTGATGAAATCCTGGTTCTGCGCGAGCTCCGTCGCCACCTTCTCGGCCTCGTATGAGAGGGGAGTGGGTAGCACCTCGGCGATCTCTTCCAGGGACTTGTCGTTCTTCAGCTCCTTGATGCGCTTGATGCGCGCGAGCACCGCCTCCCGCGGAAAATAAGTCTCCTGCCCGGTCGGCGCCGACCGTTTGTGAAACCACGCCTCGGGCAACAACCCCTCGCGTTTCCAGCGATAGAGTTGCCCGTAGGAGATGCCGGTCTCGGCCAGCAGCTGCTTCTTCGAGATCCAAGGCTCGTCTCCGCCGGCGTCTCGCTTTTTGACCATTGCTTCTCCTTTCTTCCAGCATTCGACAAAACAATGTTACGAAACAATGTTTTACAATAATATCGCAACAATGTTATGCTGTCAAGTGAGAAGAGTACCAGTCCCCACTATGGTGGAGCATCCTTGCACTACACTATGTTGCGTTGCGAAAAAAGTGGAAAGCAGGGGAAGATGCAGAGTTCGGATTTTCAGAGTATCGCAGGCGCCTATAGGGCCCAGGCCCAGGCTACGCCTGAGGCCATCGCGCTCAGCGATGAGCGCTGCCAGTTGACTTTCAAAGAACTTGACCTACTCAGCGACCTGATTGCCGCCGAGATCGGCTGGGAGCACCGCGGCGAGTGCATCGGGTTGGTGCTCGACCACACGGTCATGCTGATCGCCGCGATCCTCGCCGTCCTCAAGACCGGCGCCGCCTACGTCCCGGCCGAGCCGAGCTTCCCCGCCGAGCGCATCCGCAACATGATGGCGCAAAGCGACAGCACCCTCTCAATCACTCAGCACGAGTACGCCGACCTTTTCGAGAGCGGCCCGCTCTATTTCCTGGGGCCGGAGAAGCTGCTCGCCAAGATGCGCCGGATCGCGGACGGTTCAGATGCAGACGCCGCCTCCGAGCTCGAGCTGACCGCCGCCCCGGCCGACGCCTCCGCCGCAGACCGCGCCTACATCCTCTACACCTCCGGCTCGACCGGCGCCCCCAAGGGCGTGCAGATCAGCCAGGGCAACGTGCTCCATTATGTCAATGCTTTCGCCCACGAGTTCGCGCCGGGACCAGCGGACGTGATGCTGCAATACTCCGTCTGCAGCTTCGACATCTTCACCGAGGAGGTCTTCCCGGTGCTCCTGCACGGCGGCAGCCTCGCCATCCCGGGCCCGCAAAGCAAAGCCGACTTCGCCCGCCTGCTCGACTTCATCACCGCCTATGGCGTGACCATCGTCACCGGCTTCCCCTATTTCATCCGCGAGTTCAACGCCTCCGAGGTCGCCACCGACCTGCCCCGCTCCCTGCGTTTGCTGATCAGCGGCGGCGATGTCGTGCGCGCCTCCTACGTCGACCGCCTGGTCGGCCGCATCGCCGTCTACAACACCTACGGCCCCTCCGAGACCACGGTCTGCTGCAGTTACTTCCACTGTCGCCCTGACACCGAGCTCGAAGACGGCAGCTACCCGGTCGGTCGCCCGATCCTCGGCACTGAGATCAAGGTGATGGATAATGCCGGGCATGAGGTCCCCGCGGGCGACGCCGGCGAGATCTACATCTACGGCGGCGGTGTCGGACTCGGCTACGTCGGCAACCCTGCCAGCGCGACGGCCTTCAAGGAGGCGGCGGACGGCAGCCGCTTCTACACCTCCGGCGACCTCGGCTACCTCCTACCTGACGGTAACCTGGCTTTCCTGCGCCGGGCTGACGCCCAGGTGATGATCCTCGGCCGCCGGGTCGAGCCCGGCGAGGTGGCGGCCGTGATCGAGCGCCATCCGGCCGTGCGCGAGGCGGTGGTCTGCGCCCATTTCGACGCCGCCAACCTGGCTTATCTGACCGCCTACGTGGTGGCAGAAGACGCCGACACCCCGCTCGACGTGGTCGCGCTGCGCAGCCACGCCGCGAGCTACCTGGCCGCCTTCATGGTCCCCGAGTTCTTCGTCCAGCTCGCCGAACTCCCCAAGGGCTCCTCCGGCAAAGTCGACCTCAAAGCCCTCCCCCTCGTCCTCCGCGAACCCCAGATCTAGAAACCATCGGGGGGCACCTTATAAGGCGTCCCCTTTCTCTTCCTACCGCTTAGGTGGGTGCACGAAACGGCTAAAGATCAAAGCTGCCACGCAAAGCAGGAAAAGCGCCGGGAAAGCCCAGGCAAAACTGCCGCTGGCAGTGTCGACGGCGCCAAGCAGAAGCGGCCCAGCGATCGATGCCGGGACGAAGTCCAGATAGGCGATGGAGACATTGGTGCCGTAGTAGCGTCCACCGAAGAAACGGATCAGGATCGCCGAGTAGATGGTCGACCAGTTGCCAAAGCCGACCCCGGTGCCGATAAAGCCGATGATAGTGAGGGCAGGGGAGTGTAAGACCAGCGCGCCGAAGAGGCAGAGCGCGGCAACCCCAAAACCGATCGGGCTGATCAAGAGGCTCACCCGGTAGCCGAAACGGTCAAAGACGATGCCGCCCACGATCCGGGTGACGCTGTCCGCCAAAGCCAAGATCCCCACGGTAAAGGCCGCCCAGGCAAAGGGCGTACCGGAGTCCACCGAGATCTGCGAAGCATGGCCGACCACGGCCAGATAACAAAGTGCGCAGAAAGTGGCGAAGATGAAGATCAGCCAGAATTGTAGGCGTTTGAGCATCCCGCGGCTGTCGATCTCAAGGCCGCTGTAACCCCATTTGCGGGCTTTCGCCTGTCCCTCCGCGTCGTCGCTCTTGATCACCGGGGGGAGCTCCTGGCCTTCATCGGGGGCACGCAAGACCAGTGAGACCAAGAAAAGCACCACTGCGGTGACGATGCCGAGGGCAAGGAAACTGGGACGCCAGCCGAGCACCTCGATCAGCCAACCTACTAGTGAGCCGAGGACCAAGTTGGATAGCCCAAAGCCCATCATCAAGAGGCCGGAGGACAAACCCACGTGGTCAGGAAACCAACGGTTAACAGAGCCCAGGATGGCGTTATAAGCCATACCGGAACAAAAGCCGACCCCCACCCCGTAGGCGACATAGAGCAGCGGCAGGCCGTTCGCATTGAGCCCGCTACAGAGGCCATAACCGGCTAGGCCGAGTACGGCGGCAGCTAACATGGTCACGCGCAGCGAGGTCGCCCGGGTCAAGTAGGCCCCGACCACGCCGCTGATGCAGTAACAACTGGTGCAGATGGTGAAAGGGACGGAGAGCTGGGTGGCGTTCCAGCCGAACTCGCCAGCGAGCGGTTCGGAGAGGATAGACCAACCATAGATAAAACCGAGGAAGAGCAGGGCCAGCATGGCCAGGACGAGGTAAAGCCAGCGCCGGCGCATGGCGACCGTGAGGGGAAGCAGATGTTGTCTTGTCATAAACCTATCCTAGACAAAACAAATGCATACAGGGCAGAAGAAGTTTATGATTGTGGGCGTTTTAAGCGTCTCCGATAGTTTCTAAGGCAACCCCTCTGCTACAATCAGGTCATGCCCAAACCGCCCTTCGACAGCCCCAACCCAACCGAGGCCGAGATCATCGCCAAAGCCAACCAGCTTGAGGCCGAGGCGCAGCGGCGTGACTTCCGCTTGGGCCTGGCCGAGTTCGGCCGGGATTTTGCCAAATCCGCGCAGAACCAGGGAATCGCTGGCCTCGAGTACCGGGTGCGTGACTACCAGCCAGCCTATGGCGGGGAGGGCTTGGGTTTGCGTTTTACACGGGTATGCGAAGTGGCAGAAGAGCGCTGCCTCGCTTGGCGGCTGCTCGAGGTGCCAGGCGGAGAGGTTTTCCTGATCTCGCGCTCGGGAGCGCTTTTCGTGGCAGAGGACGCAGCGCTTTGCCGGGCGGCGAACCAGGAGGATTATTTCTATCTAGAACTCTGCACGAAAAAAGCCGCCCTCGCAGAGATCGCTCAGGCGGCTTTGGCTGGTCAGGTTCTGCGGATTGACCCGCTGGCTTAGCTCTTCTAGTCGTTGAGCTCAAGACCGGTGGCGTCTTGGTGCCACTTGTTGCCGGGTTTGCTGGACAAGATCATGATGCCCTCGACCAAGCCCCAGACCCACATGCCGAAAGAAGCCAGGCCCAAGGTGAAAACGCCGCCGATGATGGTGACCAAGAGCTGGATCAAAGCCTTGGTGGTGAAGCCGAGATAGAAATTGTGGATGCCGAGCTCGCCTAAGAAAATGCCGAGCAGGCCAGCGGCCAGCTTTGACTTGGCGTCAGGGTTGTTGATGACCTGGGCCTGGACGTTGTTGACCTTGTTGATGACCACATGGTCGGCGCTCTCGAAATAGTCGACTTGGTCGCCGATCACGGGCTCGAAGTTAAAGACATTGCGCGGCACGTCTTTAAGGCTGCCGTCGTCGAGTCCGATCGAGACGGTGTCAGCAGTGACATTGATGATCTTGGCCATAGGGTTTTCCTCACTTTTCTTCTGGCTTTTGGGCAACTGATACAGATTGTAGCATTTGTGCCAGCTTTAGCCAGGCAATTTTAAGTGTCCCCGTTGGATTGCTTGAGTGGGTGTTGGCGGTTGTATTCGGCCATGGCCACGGCGGCGGCTTGGGCGACGTTTAAGCTGGCGATGGCACCGCGCTGGGGGATGCAGAGCATACCGCCGCCGCAACGGGCGACCGCTCCGGCGCTAAGGCCGAGGCGTTCCTCACCGTAAAGGAAGGCGCTGCGTAGGGGCAGCTCGACTTGGTGAATCGAGCGTGGGTGTTGCTCGGGCTGGTTGTCGATGGCAAAGAGGACATAGTCTTCGGCCTCAAGCACGGCTGCGGCTTCGTCGAGGCTAGAACATTCCCAGACCTTCTCTAGAAATTGCATCCCGACCGCCCCCCGGCAATCGAGCTTGCGTGTGCCGATCAGCCAGACCGCCCGGGCTAGGAAAGCGTTGCTGGCTCGGATCAGCTGGGCCTTGTTGAAATCCGAGGTCAGGTTCATGCAGAGGTTGAGCAAGGGTGAGCGCTGGGGAGCGAGATGGCCTTTTAGCTCTTCTGCCTGTAGACCCTGGTAGGGCGGGATTACGTTGGCCATGGGCGTAGAAGTCTCGAAAAGCAATTCACGCATGTTTTTAGTCTACTATAGCGGTATGGCAAAAAGTAGGACAAGGCTGCAGGAGACGGCGGCGCCGCGCGAGCGTGCGATCTTGGTCGGGGTGAAGCAGCGTGGACAGCTGCTGCCGGTAGAGGATTCCCTGGCCGAGCTGGCCCGTTTGACTGAGACCGCCGGCGCTGAGGTGGTGGGGGAGTTCAGCCAGGCTCTGGAACGCCCCAATGGCGCCACTTTCATCGGCTCCGGTAAGGTGCGCGAAGTGGCGGCGGCAGTCCTGCGCCACGATGCCGATCTGGTGATCTTCGACGACGAGCTGTCGCCGACCCAACAGGACAACCTCGAGCGCGAGCTCGGCGCTCCCAAAGTGCTTGACCGCACCGCCCTGATCCTAGATATCTTTGGGATGCGGGCCCAGACCGCGAGGGGCGCCTGCAGGTGCGTTTGGCCCAAGACCAATACCTGCTACCCCGGCTGCGCGGAATGTGGAGCCACTTGGCCTCTGGCCACATGGGCGGCGGTGTAGGCGGGCGCTTCGGCGAGGGTGAGAGCCAGCTCGAGGTTGACCGGCGGATGGTGCACCGGCGTATCGACCGCACCAAGATAGAACTTGCCCGGGTGGCGGCAGAACGTGCCCAGCAGCGTCGAGGCCGCCTGGCCTCGGGGGTCTTTAAGGTGGCGCTGGCTGGCTATACCAACGCCGGCAAGTCTACCTTGCTCAACACCTTGACCAAAGGCGTGGCTTATGCTGATGACAAGCTTTTCGCCACCCTTGACTCGACCACTCGTAAGGCCGCTTTCCCCGATGGGCGGCGTTTTACCCTAAGCGACACGGTCGGCTTCATCCAGAAGCTCCCCACTACCCTGATCCAAGCTTTCAACTCCACCTTGGAGGAAATCACCCAGGCCGATTTGGTCCTGCATCTAGTGGACGCTTCCTCGTCATTGCGCGAAGGTCAGATCAAGGCGGTCGATGCCACCTTGGCCCAGATCGGGGCTAAGGACATTCCTATTCTTTTGGCCTTCAATAAATGCGACTTGCTTGCGGCGGCGGAGCGGGCCGACCTGCAAGTGGCCTATCCCGAGGCGGTCTTGATCTCGGCGGAGAGCGGCCAGGGGATGGAGCTCCTGCTTCGGGCCCTAGAGGAGGAGGCCGACCGTTTGAGCAAACTCCTGACAGTATGTATCCCTTATGCCCAAGGTCAGCTTGAGCATCTCGCCTATGAACAATGCAAGGTGCTGGCCAAGACCTACCGCGAGGATGGTATCCTGATGAGCCTGCGGGTGCCGCTGCTTTTGCAGGATACGTACCTGCCCTATCAGGTCGGGGGTTAGGCAATTTTGAGTGTCCCCGCTAAGGCTAAGTCCCAAGTCAGCTACAATTTTGCCATGTATACTCTCGAACAACGTTATCAGGAGATCTTCTACCAGCTGGACGGCGATTTGACCTCGCAACGGCGTTTTTACCAGCAGATCCAACATTCCACTGCGATCTATCACGGTGAGCCGGTGGAGATGGGCTTTTTGCCCAAGATTTACGACCTGACCGACCGACTCTACTTTGCCCAGGTCATCGACCAGATGTGGCAGATCCTGGACAAGTGTACCAGGGAGTATCTTGATAATCCCGACTACCGCAAGCTATTCGGTTTCTCCGATACCATCGAGCAGCTGATCTGTCTGCCGGTGACCTACAACTGTACTATCCCGGTCGGACGTTTTGATATCTTCTACGACGACCGCAAACGTGATTTCCGTTTTTGTGAGATCAATACCGACGGGGCCAGCGCGATGAACGAGGACCGCGAGTGTGCGGCCGCTCTGGTGGAGAGCGCGGCCTACCGGCGTTTCGTCGGCGAGACCCCACTTTGTGCCCAGGAGCTCTTCCAGCCTTTCATCGCGGGTATCCTGCGCTGCTACCTGGAGTCAAAGCTACTAAGCCCAGACCATGGCCACGATGAGGCCCGAGCTGAGCAGGGAGTAGACGCTGATGGTGGGGCCTGCGACCATTCCGTCCACGACCATCCCGCTAAGCCGCGCATCGCCATCATCGACTACCTGGAGCGCGGCACCGTGGCCGAGTTCGAGCAATTCCGCCAGCGCTTCGAGGAAGCTGGCTATCCCTGTCTGGTAGCTGATGTCGGCCAGCTGCGCTATCACGATGAACAGCTCTGGGTGGCGCCGAGCGCCGAGGCGCTAGCGGCAGATCCCCTGGCGATCGAGCGACCGCTCGATCTGGTCTATCGGCGCTGCGTGACTAGCGAGTTCGCCGACGGGCTCGCGAGCGCTGGCAAAGGTGAGCAAGCCCTGGTCGAGGCGGTCAGGGCCCGCCGGGTCTGCCTGGTCGGCCATTTCGCCAGTCAAGTAGCGCACAGCAAGATGATGTTCAGGGTTCTGCATCTGCCTGAGACATTCGAGCTTTTGACCCCCTCGGAGCGCCGCTTCGTGCACCGCCACGTGCCCCTGACCGCGCGCCTGTCCGAAGACGAGCTCAGCTTGGAGCGTTTGACTGAACATCGGGAGCGCTGGATCATCAAGCCCTGCGAGGGCTACGCCTCGGCCGGGGTCTATGCCGGGCGTGACTATGGGGCAAGCGAATGGGAGCAGCTCCTACGCGAATGCGCGGACACCGACTACCTGGCGCAGCGTTTCGTGAGACAGCCCCAGACCGAAAACCTCGCCCTGCGTCCGCCCTTCGCGGCCGACCAACAGGATCATCTCAGTAGTTTTAACACCCTGACCGGGCTTTTCTGTGTGAGGGGTGAGTTCGTGGGCAGCCACGTGCGGGCCAGCGGACAAAGTGTCTTCAGCGGTTATCACGACGGGGTCTGCCTAGCTAGTATGATCACCGCCGAGGCGGCCGCTTTCGAGGGGCAAGCCTAAGGAGGCAGGCCATGAGCAGCCTTTATACCCATGATATCCCAATCTGTGACAGCGCCGACGACAATCTGGGCATCGCTGCCGACGCCCAGGCTTTGGCCGACCTGATCGTCTCGGTCGACACCCCTTTCACCCTCTCTATCCAGGGCGAGTGGGGATCCGGTAAGACCTCGCTGATGCGCCTGGTCGCCGAGAAACTGGCGGCAGAGCCTGACATCCAAGAGATCGACCTCGATTCCTGGGAGTATTTTGTAAGCGGCGACAGCGAACAGGGCACCCAAAGGATCATCGCCTCCCTGGTACAGTCGATTATGCAGAAATGCGGCCTGCAGGACAAGTTGAAGGACAAGATTAGCCACAACCTGCGCGACTTCCTCGCCAAAGGGGCGGGGGTGATGGCCAGTCTCCAGGGTGGTGACGGGGAGAACGTGACTGCTTCGCTGGCTAGCTCCGCCAATACCGCCGAGCAACTGCGCCAGGCGGTCGCCGACCTGGTCAAACGCGGTGGGGGCAAGACCTTCGTCTTCTTCGTCGACGACCTCGACCGGCTCGAACCAAAGGTGGCGGTGGATATCCTGGAGATCCTCAAGAACGTCTTCTTCATCGAGCACTGTGTCTTCGTGATCGCGATCGACTTCAACGTGGTTGCGCGCGGCCTGGCCCAAAAGTACGGCGCGGGGGCGCTGGGCGACGAACATATCTACCGTGATTACTTCGACAAGCTGTTCCAGTTCTCCTACATCGTGCCAGTGCAGGTGGAACGCAGCAAACAGATGCTGACCCGGGGCTTGGCCGATATCGGGTACCTGGACAAGGCCGACCCGACCTTGCTGGAGCGGCTCTGCGACGCGGTCGCAGGGATCGTGGGCTCCAACCCACGTAAGCTCAAGCGCTTCTTGACCTCGCTGCGCTTCTGCGTCCTGCAAGATCACTACAACCATGATTTCCTGGCCCAAGGCTCAGAGGAACAGAAACTGGTCAATGCATTGGTGATCGCCCTCAAGGTGGTCTGCCCTGATTTCGTGCTCCAACTCTGCCGTTTTCCGGAGTTCTGGCATCCGACCCAGCTGGTCTTGGACGCTCTGGCCCAGACGCCGGAGAAGAAAAGTGCTGCCCTTGACCTGCGCCGCAACTGGGCCGAGCTGTACCGCCAGGCGCTTTCCCATTCGCCCTTCAAAGGCCAGGTCGACCAGATCATGCAAGCCCTGATGGAGATCAACCAAGGTCTCGAGAACGACCGCAACATCCTCTTTAGCCAGGTGCTCGGGCTGTCCGGTTTTGTCAACACCAACTATGGCAATAACGTCGGTATGAAAGCCCAGGATTACGCCGAGAACGTACAGACCACGGTGGCCTATGGTCGGGTGCTGCTCGACAAATATGAGTTACCGGAAAAGGGCCGGATCCTGCATTTGACACCGGCCGATGGCCAGCTTACCCTAGAGCTTTTGCGCCGCTATCCAAAGATCCAGGTGACGGCGGTGAGCGCGGAGGTCAATCTATTGCAGGCCTTCCAGAAAGCCCTCGATGAGGCGCCGGATATCGATGATAAACGGGTCAAACTTGAGCAGCTGCGTATCGACCAGCTGGCCTACGATCAAAAATTCGACGCGGTCTTCTCTACCACCGGGGCGCATTGGGCCGGGCAGGTCTTCTATATGAAGGCCTATGCGGCGCTCAAGGCCGGTGGCAAACTCTTGGTCGAGCAGAGCAGTAAGGGCACCTATCAGGCCATGCGCCAGGTGCTGGCCCAGGTCATGGAGGAGTTCGGCTTCGACTTGGCAAGCAAACCAGAGCCTTTCTATCTCTATGACGAGGCGGGCTTAAAGCAGGTTTTAGCTGATTGTGGTTTTAAGGGTACAAGCCTGAAAGTGCAGATCGAGCAGGACGACACGATTGCCCCGGAGCTGCTCTATCAAGACTATGCCATGACCAACGCCCAGAGCTATCTCGAGCTTTTCGGCGTCGCCATCGACAAACCCCTGCGCGCCCAGATCGAAGAACGCTTCCTCGAGCTTTGCCAGCAACTCCACCCGCAAACCATTGCTTATCCAGCTTATGTCTACGCCGAGAAATAAGGTCATGGACGATACGTTTGACCCACGCTTGGTGGTAGTGGATGGGAGCGACAGCGCGCTCGCGGCGGCAGTCGAGCTCTTCGACCAGGAAGTAATCTTCGGTCTTGAAAAAGACAATCCAATCATGGTCAGCTTCCGCCGCGACCTGGACGCTGAGACGGCGACGCTGCATGGGATGGGGGAGCGCCTTAGCCTGGCGTGCCTGGTGGGGACAGAAGTGGCGGCGCGCAGCCTGCTCAACCTCGAGCCTGTCCTTGGGGAATGGTTGGGCGCGGGTGCGGTGGCCGATTCGATCATGCGCGGTAGGCGCTGGGCCAGTTTGGGCGGCGACTTGGTGCATCCGCGATTTCGGCGGCGTGGCCTGCAAGCACTGATGATCCGCTATCGGCTGGATGAATTAGCCCGGCGTGGTTATGACTACGCCATCAGTAGCATGCTTGAGCCTAACCAAGCGAGTTATCGTAATTACCTGGCCCAGGGTTTTTCCCTGATCGGCAGAAAAAGGGTCGAGTGGGGGGCTCATGCCATGGCTGGCATCAGCTCGGACGAGGTCCTGATCGTGGGCCGTGCCCTAGCAGCCTAGTTGGGGCAGGGACACTCTATAGGGTGTCCCTAAAAAGTTTGACCTCCTTTGAGGTGGTTCGCAAAGCGGGTTAGAATAAACGGGTGAGAATTGGAGGAAACCATGTCTGATCAGATTCGGGTGCGTTTTGCGCCCTCGCCGACCGGCTATTTGCACGTAGGAGGGGCCCGTACCGCAATATACAACTGGGCTTTCGCCCGTGCCCACGGGGGTAAATTTCTCCTGCGCATCGAGGACACCGACGCGCAGCGCTCGACCCCGGAGAACACCCAGCAGATCCTGCGCTCTCTGGCCTGGCTCGGCCTTGACTGGGATGAGGGACCGACCTTGGATGGTAGCAGCCGGGGGGACTTTGGCCCTTACCTCCAGACCGAGCGGGCTGAGCTCTATGAGCGCGAGTTCAAGAAACTCCAAGATGCCGGCCTGGTCTACCCCGAGGGCGACAGCGCGGCTTGGCGCTTCGATGTGCGCCGGGCCTGGCCGGAGCGCACCATCGAGTTCGACGACTTGGTCTTCGGGCACATCGTGGTCGAACGCGACCAGGTCGAGGACTTCATCATCAAACGTTCCGACGGCTCGCCGATTTATCATTTCGCGGTGGTGGTCGACGATGCTAATATGTTAATCAGTCACGTCATCCGCGGCGATGATCACCTCTCCAACACGCCCAAGCAGATCGTGTTATACCGTGCGCTCGGCTATCGTATCCCAGAGTTTGCCCACCTCTCGATGATCTTAGGCGATGACGGCAAGCGCCTTTCCAAGCGCCACGGTGCGACCAGCGTCGAGGCCTACCGCGGTGAGGGCTACCTACCGGAGGCGATGGTGAACTACCTGGCTCTGCTTGGCTGGGCCCCGGATGGGAAGACCACATTGTTTGCGCGCGAGACCTTAGCGGCGAAGTTCAAGCTCGACCATGTCTCCAAGAACCCAGCCACTTTCGACGCTAAGAAACTGAATTGGGTCAACCAACAATATATCAAGCAGATGGGGGCGTCTGCCTTTGTCGACGCCTGGTGGCCCTATCTGATCAAGGCGGCCGACGCTGAGGATTGGCAGCTACCCGACCCGAGCGCCCGGCGCGAGTGGTACGAGGCGATGTATGCGCTCGTCTGCGAGCGCATCGACACCCTCGCCGAAGCCGCCCCCAAGCTCGCTTACTTCTTTAGCGGCGACCACTTGGCGATGGATGAGAGGTCGGTGCAAAAGGTACTGCGCGGCGGCGGGGGAGACAATGCCGCCGCCAATGCCGCTGCGGCCAAAAACGCGCTCGAGGCGCAGAAAGCCGCCCTTGCCGCCCTCGGCAGTGCGGACTGGACCCTGGAGCCTATCACCGCCGCCCTCGACGATGCATTGGCCAAGTTGGCATTAAAGCCGAAGCTCTTTTGGCAACCGCTCAGGGTGGCGGTCTGCGGCAACATGGTTTCGCCGCCGCTGAACGAGTCGATCGCGCTGCTCGACCGCGTCCTGGTGCTGACCCGGATCGAGCGGGCCTTGCAGTTGGTCGACTAAACGGGGGACACTCTAAATCGCCCCAGCTAAGCTCACTTAGGCCTGAGCCTGTCCGAAGCGATTTAGAGTGTCCCCGTTACTTTTCGGAAACGAGCCAGGTCCTAGCGGACAACAAGCTTTGCCCTTTTTCGTCTTAGCCTATCCGCTTGCTTGCCTTGATCCCGCTCCAGGCGCTGTAATAGTTGATGCCGGAAACTGCTTTCCAGCAGCGAACTGCGACTTGGTATTCTTTGCGGGATTTGAGTTTCTTCAACCAATAGGTCGGACTTTTTGCGGAAATCGTCTTGCTCGTCCAGGCTTTTTTGCCCTTGATGCGATAACGCAGCTGGTATACGCTGAGCTTTTCTCCTTTGTAAAGCCCCGCAACAGAGACTTTGAGCTTCTTTTTGCCCGATTTTAGGCTTTTGATCTTCGGCGTCGCAGGAAGGATATTGAAGAAGATAGTTCCGCTGCCTGAATAATTGCCGATGCCGGTGATCTCCATGCGAGCGCGGCCGATAGCGGTGTTATCACTGTAGCTTGCCGTGAAATCGACGCCAGCCCGGAGAACTGTCGAACCTGCTTCTAGCGTGGTCGGCCGTATCTGCGTGCCCGTCCAGGTCAGATTCGGGTTCGGAATTCTGGTATTAGACGGAAGATCGACGCCAACTGAATGACCGTCAAGGGTGCCGATTCCCAGCTTTACGAAATCGACAGTATAAGAGAGCGTACCGCCCGAAAGCCCGGAAATGGTTACGTTGAAGTTGTCGCCTATCTTATAGTCCACCCCACTTGGGCGGAAAATGATACAGCCCGGCTGACCATAACCCTGGTTATCGACATTGAAATAGCCGTCCGCGCTCGCCTGTGAGAAGTGCCAGGTCTTCCCGTCGGAAAGCCGCACCAGGCTTACCTTAACTTGCGTCAGGTCTTCCCGTGTGTTCGTTGAAACGCTCCAGGGGTAGTCATTTCCGAAATACTCCAAGGGCATGGTGCGTGCTGGCCATGCGACATCGGCGTAGTCAAGTGCATGGTTACTGTCAAAAGAATACATGGCAGACTGGTCTCCCGCATAGCCGAAGCCGGTGGCCGCCATCGTCGGGTTGAGCACCCAGCGTCGATGGCCGATCATGGTGATATTGGAGGGGTCGCCATCATTGACCCAGCCATCGATGATGGCAGAACCAAGGGTGGGATAACCCTGGCCTAGGTTGGACGAGGAAGTGCCAGTATAGGCAAGGTTCCAGAGCGCATCATCAGTGAGCTGAGTGGGGCGCGTGGGAAAATGGCTGATGACACCGTTGATGGCGTTGACCATGGCGCCCGCCTGTGCCGTCTCCTCATAGGAGTCGTCGAGCGAGACCGGGTCGATGCCCGCGATGTAGCGCATAAGGTTAAGCGTCTTGAGCGCCTGCTGCTGTGTCGTGTCCGAAAGGCTGCCCGGCGCGTAGGGCGGTGTAAGTGAGGGGCTAACCGCGTAGCTTACCGGGGTGTTGACCTGTATGTTGTTTGCCGTGATATAGTTCGTGATGTCAGCCTTGCTATGAACCTGCGGGGTCGCCCCATCGTCTGCTTGCCGGAGCTGATACAGGACTGGGGACCCGGTTTGGGCATAAACAGGACGCAGGTTGAGCTGCAACAAGCTCACAGCTAATAAGAAAGATAACATCAAACAAATCCCGAACTGGGCTGCTCGCGAGAAATGACTTATGCTCTTAGCGTCATCATACATTTCGAACCTCGGATTGTCCTTTTGCTGTTAGCAGGGATTATAACATTCTTTTCAGTTGCGTTTCAGGTTTTTTTCAAGAACATCTTAACGAGACAACAGCCGCCGTCACTTTGTCTGCTTCCCAACGCGGTTATCGTTTTGCCCTGCCGAGCTAGCACCTGATGCAAACGCTTCCTGTACCGGATCAGATGGGGTACGGCGAGGGAGAGCCGGCCTGGGCGATATGCTATATTAAGAGGGTATTATCCCCGTTTCTGATAAGGGTTCCTATCTGTGAAAGTCACTCATACGCCTGATAAGGATCAGGCCAACCTAATCGTCTTCAAGATCACTGTTCCCGCCGCTGAAGTCGACGCTGCCATCAAGTCCGTCTACAAAGAGGCCGCCCAGGTGCGCATCCCGGGTTTCCGCCCCGGTCGCGCCCCGCGTCCCGTCCTCAACCGCGTCTATGGCGGCAAGGACTATTTTTTGGCTAAGGCCACTGACGAGGTCGTCAACGGCAACGCCCCCCAAGCAGTCGACGGGGCCGATTACATCGCGATCGACCAGGCCAAGTTCGATGATTCTGGGATGGTCGAAGAGGGTAAGGATTACAATTTCGGCTTCAAGGTCGAGGTGGTACCACAGATCGAGCTACCGGACTATGGGCCGGTCCAGATCGAGTTGCCACCAGACGAGCCCAGCGCGGCCGACATCGACAAGGAGATCGACCGTCTGCGTCAGTTCTATGCGGTCTATGACAAAGACGACAAAGGCGAGCAAAAGGAGAAGAAGCTCCCTGAGTTGACTGACCAATGGGTCAAGGACACCTTGGAGTTCGAGAGCGTGGACGAGTTGCGCGAGCGGGTCGCTGACAGCATCAAGGCCCAGAATTCCCAGACCCTGCCCCAGCTTAAGGAGAACCTAGCCGTGATCGCCCTGGGCGAGCGGGTCGAGCAAGAGCCGCCCAAGGCCCTGGTCGAGCAGAAAGAGGTCAGTATCTTCCAAGACCTCTACCGCATGCTCAACCAGAACCAGATCACCTATGACTCCTATCTCGAGCAGTTGGGCAAGACCGCCGACGAGTACAAAGAACAAACCCATGACAGCGCCCTGCGCCAGGTCAAAGAAGAGCTTGCGCTCGATGCAGTGGCCCGCCAGGCCAAACTCAAGGCCACTAAGTCCGAAGTGGTAGAAGAGTTCAAGAAGGCCGGCGCAGAGGATCCGGAGCAGAGCTATGCTAACTGGGAGAAGCGCGGCAACCTGGCTGAGATCAAACAGGGCATCCTGCGCATGAAAGCGACCAAACACGTGGTCGATACCGCTGAGGTGTTTGACATCGGTAAACTTCCGGAAAAGAAAAAGGCTGCCAAGAAGTCCGACAATAAAGCTGACAAGGAGCCTGCGCCGAAGAAGACCGCAGCCAAGAAACCGGCTGCCAAGAAAGCAGCGGCGAGTAAGGCCTCGGATAAATAATCACCCCGGCGGAAAGGATCCTAGCGCCCTTTCCCGAGCCTTTCAAGCGAGGACGGGGACGACCAAAGAAAGGGGACGTCACCTTATCATGGAAAGTACCCATGCTGCATTGATTCCTTATGTCATCGAGCAATCGCCCAAGGGGGAGCGCTCCTATGACATCTATAGCCGCCTGCTCAACGACCGCATCATCTTTTTGGGTGAACAGGTCGACGACAACGTGGCCAACGTAGTGGTCGCGGAGCTCTTGCACCTAGAGAGCGAGGATCCGGACAAGGACATCTCGCTTTACATCAACTCGCCCGGCGGTTCGGTCACGGCCGGGCTCGCCATCCTCGACACCATGAACTTCATCAAGTGCGACGTCTCCACCATCTCGATGGGGCTTTCCGCTAGTATGGGGGCGGTGCTTTTGGCCGGCGGTACCAAGGGCAAGCGCTATGCCCTGCCCAATTCCTGCATCCTGATCCACCAGCCCTCTGGTGGTGCCCAGGGCCAGCAGACCGAGATCGAGATCGTAGCTGAGGAAATCAAGAAGACCCGCGCGCGCATCAACCAGATCCTGGCCGACGCTACCGGCCAGCCGCTTGAGGTGATCAATCGCGACACTGAGCGCGACAACTACATGACCGCCGAAGAGGCTAAGGCCTATGGGCTGGTTGATGATGTTTTCTACAAACGCGTAGCTAATAAAAAATGAGCGAAAGTAAAACTCCGCATAACAACACTCCTGACAAGGGTGGTAAAGAGGGCAGCTCGATCGATGACACCCTCAATGCTTTCCTGCAGCAGATGGCGGCGCAGATGGTGTCAGGATCCCAGCCGGAGGCCCCTGTAGAGCAGAAAAAGGGAGCGAGGCGGCGCGAGCTTTTCCGCGACCCACCTTCGCCGAAGCAGATCTACCAGCAGCTCTCAGATTATGTAGTCGGTCAAGACCAGGCCAAGAAAGCCCTTTCGGTGGCAGTCTACAACCACTACAAGCGGATCTTCCTCAATGCCAGCGCCGGTGATGCGCAGCAACCCTGGAAGGGTAACGAGGTCGAGATCGCCAAGAGCAACATCATGTTGCTCGGGCCCTCCGGCTCGGGTAAGACCCTTTTGGCTGAGACCCTGGCCCGCATTCTGGACGTGCCCTTCGCTATCGCAGACGCTACCTCTTTGACCGAGGCTGGTTATGTCGGGGAAGACGTCGAGAGTATCCTGCTCAAGCTCTATCTGGCTGCCGACGAGGACATCGAACGGGCCCAGGTCGGAATCATCTATATCGATGAGATCGACAAGATCACCCGCAAGGGCGAAAACGTTTCCATTACCCGTGACGTCTCCGGTGAAGGAGTGCAGCAGGGCCTGCTTAAGATCATCGAGGGGACGGTGGCCAATGTGCCGCCCAAGGGTGGGCGCAAGCATCCCGACCAGGAGCTGATGAAGATAGATACCACCAATATCCTCTTTATCCTAGGCGGTGCTTTCGTTGGCCTGGACAAGATCATCGCCCGCCGTCTGGGTAATAAGGGCGTTGGCTTCGCTTCTGAGGTCAAGTCGCGCGATAATAGAAACATCGGTGAGCTGTTTGCCCAGGTGGAGCCAGAGGATCTGAATACTTTCGGGCTGATCCCCGAGTTGATCGGGCGCATTCCGGTGATCAGCGCTCTCAATGAGCTCGAGCAGTCCGACCTCGTGCACATCCTGACCCAGCCAAAGAACGCCCTGGTCAAACAGTATCAAAGGGTCTTCGGCTATGAAAGGATCGCAATCGAGTTCAAACCGACGGCGCTGACTGCGATTGCTCAGAAGGCGATTAAGCACGGCACGGGCGCACGGGGCCTACGCTCTATCACCGAGGCGCTCTTGATGGACGCGATGTTCGAGTTGCCGGGTACCCATGAGGTTGACAAGATCATCGTCACGGCCAAGGCGGTGGAGGGCAAGGCCAAGCTCACCTATGTGAAAAACGGCAGCTCAGGCCTGGCTGCCGCTTAGGATCCCGCAACTCTGCATTGTTCGGGGACAGCTTATAAGCTGTCCCCGTTTTGCGATTTTGCTACATTAGGTCATAGGGGTCGACATCGACGGTCATGCGCACCGTGCGTGGCGGCTTGAAGCCGAAGCTCCTGAAATGATATCCCAGTGGTGCCTTGAGCAGAACGTGCCAGCGATAGCGTCCTTTGATACGGGCAATGGTGCAGGCTGCCGGGCCGAGGACGGCAATCCCCTGATCGGCGTAAGCGGCGTCGGCGTGTAGGCTGGCACAGAATGCTTGGGCCTGTTCTTGCACCTCTGCTTCCGTACGCCCGTCGAAGACAATGTTGCAGAGACGGCTGAAGGGAGGGTAACCCAAGCTTTGGCGCAGCGTGAGCTCGCCCTCGGTGAAAAGGCTGCGTTTGCCGGCTTTGACCGCCTTGACGGCGATGTGCTGGGCCTCGTAGGTTTGGATGATGACTTGGCCCTGGACGTCGCCGGCGCGGCCGCTGCGCCCAGCCACCTGCTCGAAGAGGTCGTAGCTGCGCTCGGCGGCTCGGAAGTCCGGGATCTTCAGCCCGGTGTCCGCGAGCAACACCCCAACCAGGCTCACCTCGGGGAAGTCCAGTCCCTTGGCAATCATCTGGGTGCCGAGCAGGATGCCGTAGGGAGCCTCGGCGAACTCCCTTAAGCGTTGCTCGTGACCGTCTCTCCGGCGGGTCGAGTCAGCGTCCATGCGGATGAGCGGCAGGTCGGGGCCGAGTAGTTGATGCAGGTCGGCCTCAGCGAACTCGGTGCCCTTGCCGAAGCGGGCGATATAGCGCGAGCCGCACTCAGGACAGCGTGGTGGAATCGGGTATTGTAGGCCGCAGGTATGGCATTCGAGGTGTCCGGTGGCTTGATGGAGGGTGAGGGAGGTTGAGCAGTTGGCACAGGTAGGGACGAAGCCACAGTCGCGGCAGAGCAGAAAAGAGGCAAAACCACGGCGGTTGAGCAGGAGGATGGCCTTGCGTCGACGGGCCATGGTCTGGCGCAGGGCTTCGGCCAAGGCCACTGAGATCATGGTCTTGTTGCCCTGTTTGAACTCTAGGGAGAGGTCGACTATACGCACCTGGGGGGCGGTCGCTCCAGTGGCACGTTTGCTCAGGCGAAGATGCTGGTAGTGGCCTTGGGCGGCGCGACTGAGAGTCTCAAGCGATGGTGTGGCCGAGCCTAAGACCAGTCCAGCGCTTTCAATCCGGCAAAGCTGTTCGGCGACGTCGCGGCTGACATAGCGTGGGGCGTTGCCTTGTTTATAGGAGTATTCATGCTCTTCGTCGATAATCACAAGGCCTAAGTCGGCCACCGGTGCGAACAGGGCCGAGCGCGGACCAACTGCCACGCGGGCCTGGCCGCAGCGTAAGCGCTGCCATTCGCTGTAGCGGGCGCCTTTGGACATGCGGGAGTGCAGCACTGCCACCTTGTCGCCAAAACGCGCCCGGAAGCGGCTCACCGTCTGTGGCGTGAGCGAGATCTCTGGTACCAGGCAGATCGCCCCACCGCCGCGGGCCAACACCGTCGCGATCGCCTGCAAGTAGACTTCGGTCTTACCGCTACCGGTGACCCCGTCAAGGAGGATGGGACGGGAGGAGACATCAAGGGCTGCGCAAATCGTCTCTAATGCCTGTTGCTGCTCGTCGTTGAGGAGCTTGGGCTGGTCGGGTGGGACTGTTGCAGGCTCGACCCGACGCGGGCGTTTGGGTTTTTCGGTGATGGGCAGGAAGAGATGGAGGGCGGCCGCTAGAGGACAGAGGTATTCGCTGGCGATCCATTTTGCCAGGGCAATGTTGCCCGCGCTCAAACAGGCATCATCGCGTAGGGAGAGCACTGCTTTTAGCTTGTCGCGCGTGTCAGCTTCGACTACGGCGGCGTCGTCGAGGAGGAAGCCAGTCACCTGGCGTCGGCCTAGCTCAACCTTGACCACCTGGCCGACTCGGGGCGTGCCCAGCGCAGACGGCCAACTATAGCTGAAGGGATGATCGAGCGCCTGGGCGTTGACGTCAGGCAGCACCGTGACATATCGGGTAGCTGGCGTGCTCATCGCAGAGGTAGGCGCTTATGTCTAAGGTCATTCTCGACAGGGCGCCAGAGCGGCAAAATCTTATCCAGGGCGGCGTGGAAAGGCGCTCCATGGCCGCTTGCCATCACATGGGCAAGCTCGTGGGCCAACACATATTCACTGTAGCGAGGTGCGAGCCCGGCGAGCTCGGAGTTAAGGGAAATGGCATGGCTTGTTCGACTGTAGGAGCCCCAAAGTGATGACATCTGTTTGATGCGCAGGCGTGGGGCTTGACGATAACCCTTTTGTTTGGGAAAGGTTTCGCGGCAGCGGGTGAGCAGGGCCGGCGCGATGGATTCGAGGAGCTCGGCCAGGACAGGGCGGGCTTGGTCGAGCGGGATGAACTCGCGCCTGCCAGCTTCTTGCAAACGGTCTCTGGCCCTTTTGATCAAAGCGAGATGGCCTTCGATCATCTCGGCCACTTGCGCTTCGGGGGTGCCGGGCGGACAGGAGAGTACCACTCTCCCGTCCGGAGGCAGGATCCTGAGGTTGAGGTTGCGCACCGGTTTCTCGCTCACTTCTGCGTTTATTCCAGAGGCCTCTAAGCGATAGCGTCGATAGATTCTGTTCCTGGGCAAAACCTACACCCCGGGTTCGAAGTTGAAGGCCCGCCCAGCAATGCGGATTTCACTGCCATCGATGGCGCCAGCAGCAGTCAGGGCCGATTCTACCCCTAGTTTTTTTAGCTGGCGCTGGAGATAGACAATGGCCTCGTCGTTGTCCCATTCGGTTTGGATGACCAAGCGCTCGACCTGCTTGCCTTTGACGCTGAAAACATTGCCGCCGAGATTTTTGAGTTGGAAGCGGGCATCGGCCTGGTCGGCATCATATTGCCAGACTTGCTCGTACTTCTCGGCCTCAGTTTCAGCCGCTTGGGCTGCCGCTTGCGCGCGTAGCTTCTGCACCAGCCCCGCAGTGTAGGCGACGAACTCGCGCACGCCCTGTCCGGTCACCGCTGAGACCCTAAAACTCGCTAGTCCTTGGGGCAAACTAGCTTCGACGCGCTCGGCGACCTCGGGGGCCCCAGGCATATCTATCTTGTTGAGCAGGATGATTTGGGGGCGTTTGCTAAGGTCGCTACCGAACCTCTGATCGTAAAGGCACATCTCCTGGTTGATGGCCTGCAAGTCCTCGAGCGGGTCACGCCCCTCGTAGCCTCCGGTCAGATCGAGCACGTGCAGGAGCAGGGCCGAGCGCTCAATGTGGCGCAGGAAAGCGTGACCGAGGCCCTTGCCTGCGGCAGCCCCCGGGATCAGGCCGGGGATGTCGGCGACTACGAAGCTGGCCTCACCTTGTTTGACCACTCCGAGGTTGGGGGTCAACGTGGTAAAGGGGTAGGCGGCGATCTTGGGGCGGGCGGCGCTAATATGGGCGATCAGGGAGGACTTGCCCACGCTGGGCATGCCGATCAAGGCGGCGTCGGCTACGAGCTTCATCTCTAGCTCTAGCCATTTTTCCTCACCGGGTTCGCCGAGCTGGGCAAAGGCCGGGGCCCGTCTGGTCGAGGTGGTGAAGTGGACGTTACCCAGGCCGCCGACGCCGCCTTCGGCGACTTTGAGAATCTGACCAGGGTGGGTCAAATCGCCGATGAGTGTACCCCGGGCCTTGGTCGTTTCGTCATAAAGATAAACCTGGGTGCCCACAGGTACTTTGAGGAGACTTGCTTCGCCGTCCGCGCCATGACGGCGCGCGCCTTCGCCGTGAGTGCCGCGCTGGGCTTTCCAGTGGTGTTTGAAACGATAATTGACCAGCGAGGAAAGTCCGGCATCGGCCTCAAGTATAATGTCGCCGCCGTGTCCACCATCGCCACCGTCGGGTCCGCCCTTGGGCACATAGGCTTCACGGCGAAAAGACATACAGCCAGCGCCACCGTCGCCAGCTTTGACGAAGATGTGGACTTGGTCGATGAAATTGGATTCAGACATAGGATTAGATTATAAGGGTAAGAGGGAAGCCGTTGCCAAGTCGTTCAGGCTGTTCCATTCGACACTGCTTCGCCTGCTCAGACAGGTTTCGCCGCATGGAATCCAAACTTATCGCAAACGTTTGCGCGGCTGCAGAATTCGCATCCGAAGCAGTGTCGAATGGAAAGTTCACATGTTTTCCTTCCTGTGCCCATCTGTCCGTTTCCCGAGCGATGAGGATTGATCAACCTTCATTGGCTAACTCAACCGACACCGCCAGCGCTTGGCTGATCTCAGCTAAGCTCATGCCATCCAAGGTCAGGCCATCGTCATTGAACATCTGGGCCGGTAAGACCAGCGTATCGGCCGATTCTGCAGCAAGCACCGGCCTGGCTTGAGCGATCACGTCCTGGCCGGTCAAAAGGCCGGCCACGTTGACGTTGCCGCCGAAGAAATCGTTGCGCACCGCTAAGACTCGCTTATGGTAACGCTTTAAGATCCCGGCAAAGGCTTCGCCGGTGATGTATAAGATCGAGTCTCCGTCATCATCTGTCAGCTGCTGTTGGTCAAGCCAGTAACGCAGCATACCGATGCCGTTTTCGTACTGACAGTAGTTATGGTAGTAGGCCGCTGGCGGCAGTTTGTCTGTGGCAGCGGCGCCATAAGCCTTGAGGAAGAACTCATCAGCCAGCATCGTCTTGGCAAAGGGTTGGGCCTGGCGGATGATCTGTAAGGCTGTTTTGACCTGGTCGTTTTCTGCTAGTCCACAACCACTGACCCGCTTCGGTCTGGTGACGCCAGCTTCTTTGGCCAGTTTCGACCAACGGGTATAGCCAAAAGGCACTACACCCAGGCTTAAAGCCCCTGTCTGTTGCTCGGCCCAGGCCATGGTTTGCTCTAGGTCTGCGCCATCGTTATAACCCGGTACTAAGACCACCTGAAGGTGAAAGGTGATCCCCGCTGCCAGCAAGCGCTTAAGGTTGGCTAAGCCCCGAGCCGCGTTTTGGCCTAGCATTGTCTGGCGCAGATCCGGATCGAGGCTGTGCAGGGAGACGTAGAGGGGCGAGAGGCTCATCTCTACGATGCGCTCCAGGTCGGCCTCTGAGAGATTGGAGAGGGTAGCGAAGTTGCCCTCCAAGAAAGAGAGCCGATAGTCGTCATCTTTGACATAGAGCGAATCACGCATCCCCGGGGGCAATTGTTTGACGAAACAGAAGTTGCAGTCGTTGACGCAGTGCCTTACTTGGTCGAAGATCGGCGGCAGTTGCTCGAAACGAGCGGGTAACAAACCTGTCTGGGGATCGCGCTCGACTTCTTCGGTGCTACCGTCAGCGTAGCTTACGCAGAAACGCGCTTGGTCGGTCCACCAACGCCAGTCGATTAGGTCGCGGATGGGATGTCCGTCGACTTCAGTCGGTAAGCGCATGCCTTACCTCCTCGATTTGAGCGAGTGGGGTAGAGGCGCCAGCGCTGATGCCGACGAGCTGGGAGCCTACTAGCCAGGATGGGTCGATCTCGGAGGCCCCTTCGATCAGATGAGTGTTGGGACAGACCGCAGCGCAGAGGTCGGCCAGACGTTTGGTGTTGCCGGAGTTGCGTCCGCCGACCACGAGCATGGAGTCGGCGCGCTGGGCAAGTTCGACTGCGGCTTGTTGACGTTCGGCGGTGGCCCGGCAGATAGTGTTGGCGATCCGAGGCGCCTCGAAGCAAGCCGCTACTTCGTTTAAGGCAGCTTGGCTTTGGGTGGTTTGGACGACGATGCCGACGCTGCCGGTCTGCTTGATCTGCCGGGCGGCCTTGGTATCAGCGGCGACTACCCCCTTGTCGCCGGCGTAGCCCTTGAGCCCCTCGACTTCGGGATGCCCGTCATCACCCACGATTACCACTTGGTCGCAGGAAGCGGCGAGTTCGGCGGTCTTGCGCTGGGCGATCTTGACATAAGGGCAAGTCGCATCAATGGTGTGAGGGGGGAGCGCGAGGTCGGGGGGGACGCCGTGGGTGCGTACGATTAGCCGGCCCGGGCCGGCTGCGTCAAGCCGGTCGATCACCTTGACGCCACGGGTCTCCAGCTCGGCGATGACTTGGGGGTTATGAATGAGGGGGCCGAGGCTGTAAACCTTGCTGCCATCGGCTTCGGCGAGGGCTTGGTCAGTCAGATCAAGGGCGCGTTGCACGCCATAGCAAGCGCCGGCTTTGGCGGCGACTTCGATCTGTGGAGCTTGTTGCGAAGAATCAATCATCAGGGTCGCTACCAGGCCTTTGCCCTGCGCCGAAGTTACCTTGGCGGTATCGAGGGGTACGGTAAAGCCCGAATGTGCCGAATAAACCATTGCGCGATTTCCTCTTTATTCGAGTGCAGTCGGGCCTTTGCCGTGCGCCGAAGTTACCTTGGCGGTATCGAGGGGTACGGTAAAGCCCGAATGTGCCGAATAAAGAGGAAATCAGACTCGCAGGTGTTTGCGCATGGCTAACCATGACCCGAGCACGCCGATGATGAGGCCGACCACTAAGAGGGCGAAACAAACCAGGGTAACCGTGCCACCAGCGATGCTGACGGGCAGCCAGGGAATCATGTTACTGATCAGGGGGAGGCCGAAATCAACCAAGAACTGGATGGCTAGGATGGCCAAGACAGCGGCGACCAAGGCTTGGATGGCGCCCTCCATCAGGAAAGGGCCGCGGATGAAGCGGTTGGAAGCGCCGACTAGGCGCATGATCTCAATCTCGGTCTTGCGCGCGGTGATTGCCAGACGGATGGTGTTGTAGATGAAGATTAGGGCCACGATCACCATCATTAGCACCAGGATCGCACTGACCACCCGGATGATGTTGGAGGCGGCGAAGAGCTTGGGTACGATCTCCTGGCCGTAAAGCAGACTGTTGTCTGGCTTGGTCGGCTCTTGGGCGATCTTAGTGAAGAGCGGGTTTTGCTCGATACTGTCGACGACCTGCTGGACGTTCTCGGGATCGACTAGGTTGATCTCAAGGGAGGCCGGTAGGGGGTTGCCAGAGAGCTCATTGACGAAGTTCTGGTTGTCCTGTCCAGGCATGGATTTGAACTTCTGCAGGGCTTGGTCTTTGCTCAGATAGGTCACCGAGGAGACCAGGGGGTTGGAGCGTAGTTGGGCCTCCATAGCTTGGACATTGGCGTTAGCGGCGTTGTCACTCAGGTAGAAAGAGATGTTGACTTCTTGTTCGACTTCGTTGACCACGTTATTGATGATCAAGGAAGTAATGGAGAAGACCCCGACGATGAGCAGGGAGAGGAAGATGGTGATGATCGCGCCGATCGCAGTGCCGATATTGCGCCGGGAGTTGACCAGGGCCTCTTTGATGAAGTAGACGATGCTACGCATTGAGCGAATACTCTCCTTCGGCCTCATCGCGCACCAGATAGCCGCCTTCGAGGGTAATCACCCGTTTGCGCATGGCGTTGACCATCTGCTTATCGTGGGTGGCGACCACTACGGTGGTGCCGGTGTGATTGATGCGTTCGAGTAGTTTCATGATGCCGAGCGAGGTCTGGGGGTCAAGGTCGCCGGTGGGCTCGTCGCAGATCAGCATGGGCGGGCGGTTGACAATGGCACGGGCGATGCTGACCCGCTGCTGTTCGCCGCCAGAAAGCTGGTCAGGGCGCTTATGCTGCTTATCACCAAGGCCGACCAGGCGGAGCACCTCAGGGACTTGATTGCGGATGACTGCTTTGGACTTGCCGATCACCTGGAGGGCGAAAGCGACGTTTTCGAAAGCGGTCTTCTTGGGCAGGAGTTTGAAGTCCTGGAAGACGCAGCCGACGTTGCGACGGAGGTAGGGAATGCGCCATTTCTTAATGGTAGAGAGGTTCTCACCACCAACCAAGATAGTGCCGCGCGTGCTGGTAAGCTCGCGGTTGAGCAGGCGGATGAAAGTCGATTTACCTGAGCCGGAGTGGCCGACCAGGAAAACGAACTCGCCGAAAGCAATCTGCAGGGTCACCTTGTTGAGGGCGGGTTTGCCCGGTTGGGCTTGGTAGACCTTGGTTACCCGGTCAAAGACGATGGCCGGTTTAGCGGCTGGTCGAAAGCTTGCCTGCTGTCTGCCGGTAGCGGCATGCCTGGCTGCTTTGACGGCCTGGGCCTGCTGCTTAAGGGTGTGCTCGGGGGTCTTTTGGTCGCTTAGGAGGAAGTCGATGAACTCGTCGTTGCTACTTTGCGATGCTGTAGGAGTCTGTTGCTCAGGCATAGGGCTATTGTATCATATAAAATGCCCGCAGAAACTACGCCGGTGGATGGGGGTAAGCCCATGGGCCTTGATGGCAGCGATGTGGGCAGCGGTGCCATAGCCTTTGTTATGTTCAAAACCGTATTCCGGATACTCCTCGGCGTATTTGACCATCAGAGCGTCACGGTGGACCTTGGCATAGATGCTGGCGGCAGCGATGCAGGCGATCGTAGCGTCGCCCTTGACGACGGCCTCCTCGCGGGAATCGATGCCAAGGGGCCGGCCGTCGACGAGCACCTGGGAGCAGCTTCCACCATATCCGGCAAGGGCTTGGTCGAGTGCGCCCCTGAAGCATTTGCGTAGGCAGGCCCCGATGCCGTAGCGGTCGATATCGCCAGCTGCGACGTAGGCTAAGCCAATCGCGGTGGCGAGGTCGGCGATTTGCTCAGCCAAGACGAGACGGCGTTTTGGGCTAACCTTCTTGGAGTCGTTCAGGCCCTCGATTAATGCGCCGTCGGGCAGCATCACCGCAGCTACGCAGAGGGGGCCGGCCAAGGGGCCGCGACCGACCTCGTCAAGGCCGATCACGCCATCGCCATAGTAAGTGAGTTGGGCTGATTGCCTAGTCACAGTCGTCCCTTCATTTTTTAGCCGAAGCATGCATGAGTGGACAAACGTTGGGCCTAAGCTGGCTACAAAAGCCTAGAGCCTGAAAAAAGCCGCCCCGTCAGCATTGCCCCCCAGACCTTCGCTGACCCTTTCCGGATGGGGCATCAACCCGAAGACGTTACCGGCGCGATTGCAGATGCCGGCGATGTCGTCGAGGGCGCCATTGGGAGCGCTGTCCAGGTAACGTAAGACGATCTGGTCATGTTCTTGGAGGTCGGCGAGGGTGTGGGGGTCACAGATGAAATTGCCCTCGTTGTGGTTGATGGGGATGGTGTAGAGGCTGCCCACCTCATCGCTGAGCCAGGCACAGCGATTGCTGTCCAGGCGCAGGCGCACGTCTTCGCAAATGAACTTGAGGGCGCGGTTGGCGATCAGGGCGCCGGGTAGGAGATGGGCCTCGGTCAGGATCTGGAAACCGTTGCAGATCCCCATCACATAGCCGCCACGGTCGGCGAATTCCTTGACCGCCTGCATGACCGGGGCGAAAGCGGCGATCGCGCCGCAGCGTAGATAGTCGCCATAGGAGAAGCCGCCGGGTAAGATGAGGGCATCGAAACGGCTGATGTCGAGTTCACCATGCCAGACGTAGTCGGCTTTGCGGCCCAGGGCCTGGAGGGCCCCCATCACATCCTGTTCACAGTTGGAGCCGGGAAAACGGAGGATCCCGTAGCGCGTGGCCATGCTTTGCTCAGTCCTCGGAGACAGGCTCGATCCGGTAGTCCTCGATCACCGGATTGGCTAACAGCTTGTCGCAGGCTTGACGGACATTGTCGAGGCTTGTCGAATCGTCGCAGCGCAACTGGATGAACTTACCGATCTTGACTTGTTCGATCATCTTCAGGTCGAGGTTGTGCAAGGCGCCCTCGGCTTGGGCGCCGGCGGGGTCGAAGATCCCGGCCTTGGCGGTAACGTAGATGTTGAAGTCTTTCATTGATCCGCCTTGTCTTTCGTCTCGGCTGCCTTACCTAAGGCCCGCATCCGATCTTTGGTCGCCTGCTTGCTGCGGCGGCGGTGATGGGCCTTCTTTTCGGCCTGGATGGCGGCGGCTTGGGCTTGTTTTTCCTGTTCGTGCTTGAGCTGCTTGGGGGAAAGGCTGCCGTTTGAGCGGGCGGCCTTCTTCATGATCGGGCGGATCTTGGAGAAGTCGATGATGAGGGCGCCGATTACGGTGACATAGGCCACTCCCATCGGCACCATCCAGGCGACCACGTTGTCCTTGATGTTCATCTGGATGAGTAGAGAGGCGACCACCGAGACCACGCCGATCGCCATCAACACCCAATAGATCCGGCGCAGCTTCTTGTACTGGGGGTCGCTGCGGTAGGAGTTATCGTACTGGGGAGTGCTGTTGAGGGCCTTGGTCATCTTGTTGGCATGGGGGTCGTCGGCGACACTGGGGTTGTTCTTCTGCATGCCGAGCGCAGCCAGGAAACCCTTCTTCTTGGGCTTAGCCTCGGGATGTTCGGCAGCTTCGCGTTCGGACTGCTTGCGCTCACGCTCTTTCTGCTTGCGCTCGCGCTCGGCTTGGCGGGCCTTGGCGGCGGCGCGCTTCTCAGATTTGGTGGTCGGCTTGGCCTGGACGTGGGTAGTGGCAGCGACGTCCAACTTGGGCTTGAGCGAAGCGGCCGACTTCTTGGTCGAACCTAGATCCTCACGCTTATAGCGTTGGTTCATCGGGTTACGTTGGGACATAGTGTGAAAGACTCCTAAAAGACGCTGCCACTTATGATAGCAAATCTACAGTTCGACCGGCCCCTGGCGCAATATGCGCGGGGCTTCGCCGGTGCAATCGACGATGGTGGAGGGCTCGTGGCCGAAGCTCTGGCCGTCGTCGACGGCGACCTCGGCGAGCTGTTTGATTCGTGGGTCGACCAAACGATAGCTGGTCTGGGGGCTAAGGCCGGAGAGGTTGGCGCTGGTCACCGCTAAGGGGGTTCCGACCTGGCGGATCACCTCGCGGATCACCTCTTCGTCTGGTACCCGCAAGGCCAAGCTGTCTGCGGCCCCAGACCAGAGGGCACGGGCATCCGGCCCGGTCTTGCAGATTAGGGTGAGCGCGCCGGGCCAGTAGCGCTCGGCCAGCTCGTGGGCATAGTCTGGGACACCCACGCAGAACTTGTCCAGGGCTGAGGTCTCTGCCGCCAGCCAGGGGATGGCCTTTTTGGCGGGACGCTTCTTAAGTTTGAATAAACGGGCCTGGTATTTAGGCAAGGTAGCCAAACCATAGACGGTGTCGGTGGGCAGGATGGCGACGCGTCCGCTGCGTAAGGCTTGGCTGACCGGCTGGAGCGTGGTGGGATCGAAACCGGTCTTGGCGATCGTGATAAGTTGCATACATCCAGTCTACTAGATTCGCCCTAGGGGCGCGTGAGCATAAGGGGACAAACGGGCACCCCCTGTCCGAGCGTTCTTGGGGGATACTCAAAATCGCCCATCCACCAAACGGGGCCACCCAAAATTGCCCCTTCCCCGGTTGGGGGGATGACATCGGCGTTTGGCAAAGCCGCTAGCAATCATCGCTTCTTTAGAACAATGCTGTCCTACAATAGGAGCAATGAATCTGATCAATGCCAAAGAAGTAACCGTGGAATACGGCCGGGGTAAGGTACTAGACCGGCTTACCTTAGGAGTCGACAGCGGGGAGTGCATCGGTATCGTGGGCGAGAACGGGTCGGGCAAATCGACCTTGTTGCGGATCCTGGCCGGCGAGCAGCGCCCAGAGGAGGGCGAAGTGGTGGCACGCAGTGGCGTGCGCATCGCAGTGCTGGGCCAAAGTGACGCCTTTAGGCCTGAGCAGCCCGCGCTGGAAGCGGCCTTGGGCAAGGTCGAGGAATACCGCTGGCGCTCTGACGCGAAGATCCGCCGGATCCTGGCCAAGCTTTTGCCGGAGGGGCTCTGGCGGCGTCCAGTGGGAGAGCTTTCCGGTGGCCAGAGGAGGGCGGTCGACTTGGCCCGGGTGCTCTGTGGTACAGACGACGTCTTGATGCTGGACGAGCCGACCAACCACCTCGACCTGCCCACTATCACATGGTTTGCCGCCTACCTGCGCAGACGTTTTGCGATCGGTCAAAACGGGCAAGGCAGGAGTGGCGAGGCCCTGCTTCTAGTCACCCATGACCGTTGGTTCCTCGACCAGGTGGCCAGCCGGATGTGGGAAGTGCGGGACGGCGAGGTCGAACCTTTTGAGGGCGGTTTTTCTGCCTACATCCAGCAGCGGGCCGAGCGGGCCGAAGCTGCCGAGAGCGCCGAGGCCAAACGGCGTAATCTCCTGCGCCGGGAGCTAGCCTGGCTCTCCCGTGGGGCGCGGGCGCGCTCCAGTAAGCCTAAGTTCCATCTCAAGGCTGCCCGTGCCTTGGTAGCCGAGGTACCAGCCTTGCGTGACCAGCTCAAGTTGGAGCGTGCCGCGCTCACCCGGCTCGGCAAGCAAGTCTACAAACTGTCAGATGTGAGCCTCGAGCGCGGCGGCCGCCCGGTGCTGCGCGGGATCGACTGGACGATCGGCCCGGGTGAGCGCTTGGCCATCCTCGGTGCCAATGGCAGTGGTAAGAGCTCGCTTCTAGGCCTGCTGCTTGGGCAGCTTCCACCCAGTGCAGGACAGTTAAAAGTGGGTAAGACAGTCAAAGCCGCCCTGCTCTCGCAGGAGCTCTCCGAGCTGTCCGGGCATGCACAAGAGCGGGTACGCGAGCTGCTCAAGGACTATCCGACGAGCCTCAGCGTGGACGGCCGACAAGTCGCCTTGACCCAGCTGTTGGAGCAGATCGGCTTTAAGAGCGACGGCCTAAACCAACCCGTGGCCAAGCTCTCCGGTGGCCAGAAACGCCGTCTCCAATTGATGTTGACCCTGGCCCGCGAGCCCAACGTGCTTTTACTCGACGAACCCGGTAACGACATGGACATCGATATGATCGCCACCATGGAAGACCTCTTGGATAGCTGGCCGGGGACCTTGATCTTGGTCTCGCACGACCGTTATCTGGTCGAGCGCAGCACCGACCAGCAATACGCCTTGGTCGGCGGCCAGATCCACCACCTGCCCGGTGGCGTCGAACAATACCTCGCCTGGCTCGCAGAACCACACCCAGACCCTGGGTTGTCCTCCCGCTCGGACAGGCCTGCGACTAGCCCGGAGAAAGCAGCGGAGCCTGAGCTGCTCGAAACGGACAGTTCAAAGGATCCTATGCAGAAGGTCGCACTCGCGGGCGCCGAACGCCAGGCCCTGCGTAAACAACTCGCTTCCACCGAGCGCAAACTCAAG